>JAZQTA010000096.1:0-24444 GCA_045630385.1 Eubacteriales bacterium
TTTGTTGAGTTTTTTCAAAGAGTGCTTTCTTGGTTTCCCAAGAAAACATTAACGAGATTCTTTCGCACTTACATGTGCTAAAAAATTTCCTTTGTTGTTCAATTTTCAAAGAGCAAGTGCCTCGCCCGAGATGCTCTCTCGCGGTCAGCCTGTCTATTATATCAAATCTTTTTTCGTTTGTCAAGAGATTTTTGAAAAAAAGTTTTATCAAAATGCATTATTGTGCAAAATCAATAGAATAACTAAAACGAGGAGGTTTCTTTATGGCATCTATTATAATACGCACGCTTATCATCTATCTTTTGCTCATGGTGATTCTCCGACTGATGGGTAAGCGAGAGATCGGACAGCTGGATGCATCCGACCTCGTTTCCACCCTGCTGATCTCCGAGCTTGCCGCTATCCCGATCGACGATCCCGATATTCCGCTTTTCAACGCCGTGATCCCCATTCTTTTTATCTTTGCGCTGGAGGTCTTATTATCCGCCGCAAAAAACAGATCCCCTCTGATCGGGCGCGCCATCGACGGCGACGCTTGCTTTATTATATATAAAGGTAGAATTTTACAAGATGCGCTCAAGGAAAATCGAGTTTCAACGCCCGAGCTGCTTTCCGCCATCCGCACGCAGGGCGTTGGGGACATATCCGACGTGGAATACGCTCTACTGGAGCAAAACGGAACGATCTCGGTTTTACAAGGAAAACAAAACGCGGTGGCACACGCCGTTCTGATCGACGGAGAGCCCGTCAAAAAAACGCTCTCCCGCATCGGAAAATCAGAACAGTGGCTCCTATCGGAAATCAAAAAAAGAGGCCTTGAGCCCGACGAAATATTTTTAATGACCGCAACCGACGATTATAAAATCCAAGTAATAAAAAAGGAGATTGGAAAATGAAGGTAAAGATCCTTGCCGCCGTGATTTTGATCCTCGTGCTCCTCGCCTCCGCGCTGAACACGCATTTTTTACTGCACTCCATTGACAAAATCGAAACCAGCGTGGAAGCGCTATCCTTCGAAGCATCCGCAAACGAAAGCAAAAGCGAAGCGGAGGCGCTTTTCGAAAGCTACAAAAAAGCGGAGGGCTTTCTTTCTCTCACCGTAAGCCACAACGACCTTACCGACATTGAATCCTTCTTTTCGGAGATGATCGGATATCTTTCCGTATCTGATAAAGACGGCGCAAAAATGGCGAAAAGCCGCCTGATCGATGCGCTCGCGCACCTCAGACGGCTTTCCGGAGTGAATATCAGCTCGATTTTTTAAACGAAGGGAGAAAGATCCTTTTTGTACGCGTGCGTACGCAAAATAGAATAGCTTTCCTTTTCAAGATTCTCTTCACCGAGAATACCGCATTCCCTTTTCAATGCGGAGACCAGATGCTCGGGATTCAAAAACGAAGCGGGATCGGCGCTGAGGATCGCGCGGATACAGATATCCTCGCCGTCAGCGAAAACCCTTGCAGATTGAATCTGCGGCTTGATATCAACGGTTTTCATCACCTTATCCTTTCCGCTCTTTCCCTGCTTTTCGATCAGGATCTGCTCCTTATTGAGGGCGGCAGAAATGCTCGCAAGCGAAGAAACACCATCCGAAAGCGAAAAACGGAAATCGTATCCGAGATACGCCATATCCGCAAACTTGGTCTCGGTGTAATACGCCTCGGTCACCTGCATTTCCGCGGTCATATTCCGATTCAGCGCGGCGATGGCATCCGCTTCGTCGATACGCTCCACAAGGCGCACGTCCAAAAATTCGCAATCGCTTTCGCAACCGATCGAAAGCGGCGCGCCAAAGATGAGCTTGGGCTTGGGATTGAAGCCCTCGGTGTACCAAAGCGGAAAGCCGGCGCGAACAATGATCTTATGCATCGTGCGCACGAGATCCAGGTGCGAAATATATTGCAAAGCACCCTTTTTATAAAATTTAAAGCGAAGCGTGATATACGGGAGATTTTTTACTTGCACCATCTCGTTTTACCTCCCAACGCGGATGCGCCGCAACCGCTGCAATGCTCGGAGCATGCCGGCGTGGTTTCACCCTTATACGCTTTTTCTCTTTCGCGCTTCAAAAACTGCTTGGTGATTCCGCAATCGATCACGTCCCAAGGAAGCACCTCGTCAAGACCGAAGCCACGCGTGGTATAATACGCGGGATCCACGCCTGCAGACGCAAACGCGCGCATCCAACGGTCAAAGGAAAAGCCCTCCTCCCACGCGTCAAGATACGCGCCGTCCTCTACGGCGGCGGCAATGGCGGGGGCAAGACGGCGGTCTCCACGCGTGAGAACCGCTTCAATAAACGAAACCTTCGCCTCGTGATAATTATACTTGATCCTTCTGTCGGTGATACAGCCGCGAAGATGCGACTGCTTTTTGATCAACGATTCAAAGCTATCCTGCTTCTCCCATTGAAAAGCCGTAAAGGGCTTCGGAACGAAGCACGCCACGGATACGGTGACACCGAGTCCCGAGGGGCGCTCCTCGCGCGGAAGCTCGTAATATGCATCGATCACGCGCTTTGCCGTTTGCGCAATGCCCTCGATATCCTCGTAGGTTTCCGTGGGAAGACCGTTCATGAAATACAGCTTGACGCTGCTCTTTCCGCCGCGGAACGCAATGCGAACCGAGCGCAAAAGATCCTCCTCGGTGACGTTCTTATTGATAACGTCACGGAGTCTTTGCGTGCCCGCCTCGGGCGCAAAGGTAAGTCCGCCCGTGCGCACGGAGGATATTTTCTGCATAAGCTCCTCGGAGAAGCTATCCAGGCGAAGAGAGGGCAAGGAGAGGCTGACGTGCGCATCATCCGTCCATTCAAGCAAAAGATCGGTAAGCTCACGTAAGCGAGAATAGTCACTCGTGGAAAGCGAGATCAGAGAGATCTCGTCATAGCCCGTATTTTCGAAAAGGCATTTGGCGGCCTTGCAAAGCGTTTCGGGCGATTTCTCACGGATCGGGCGGTAGATCATGCCCGCTTGGCAGAAGCGGCATCCGCGAATACAGCCGCGGTATATTTCAAGAGTGATACGGTCATGCACGGTTTCGATATACGGCATAACGAGCTTATCGGGATACGGCGCCTTATCAAGATCCTTGACGATGCGCTTTTTCACCCTCGCGGGAACATCGGGATATTTCGGCGTATAGGCGGCAATCGTGCCGTCCTCGTTATAGGTCACCTCGTAAAGCGAGGGCACGTAGACGCCCTCGATCTCCGCCGCCGCGCGATGCAAAAACGCAGTGCGGCTATACGTTCCGTCCTTCTTCATCTGCATATAAAGATGACAGATATCCGAGAGAAGCTCCTCTCCCTCGCCGATATTCATCAGATCAAAATAATCTGCCATCGGCTCGGAATTATAGGCACAGGGGCCGCCGCCGAGAATGATCGGCGCATCCTCCGCGCGATCCTTCGAAAGGAGCGGAATTCCCGCAAGCTTCAGCATGGAAAGAACGGTCGTGTAACAAAGCTCATAATGCAGGGAGAAGCCGAGCATATCAAACGCCTTCACGTCCTCGCCGCTTTCGATCGCAGTCAAGGGAATGCCGTGCTTCTCCATCTGCGCCTTCATATCCTCGGCGGGCGCGTATACGCGCTCGCACCAGATCTCGGGCTCGGAATTTAACGTGTGATACAAAAGGCGGGAACCGAGATTTGACATACCGATCTCGTATACGTCGGGAAAGCAAAGAGCAAAGCGCAGAGAAACGGTTTCCTTCTCTTTTACAATGCTGTGCATTTCACCGCCAATGTAACGCCCCGGCTTTTGTACTGATTTCAAAATAGAAGAAAGTTTTTTAATACTTGTCATTTTTTAGAGTTACCTCTGTTGTGAGAATGTCCGTGAGGAAGAAGTCTTTTCCATGCATAGACTCCCAAAGCGACAGCTAAAGCGACCTGCCATACGCCGTACGCAATTGATGGCAAAGAACGCAAAAGCCCGAAAAGCGAAAGCATAATACCAAGGAAGGCACCGCTTCCCATTGCAAGAAGCGTGGCGCTGACCAGATTTTTCTGCATACGAACGTAACGGCGACAAAGGAGAAGAAGCGAGATCGCACTCGTTTTATCAGCCGTACTCACAAGCCCTACACTTGCTTTCGGCAACACCTGCTCAGATATAGGCATTTCTTCATTTTCGATTACGCGAATCAAATCTCTATCCGACGCAAGATACCGCATAAGCTCACCGCTGATATTGGGATCCTTGGTGTAAACAAGGGAAACAATTTTTTCTTCTGCAAAAACCGTCAAAAGCTCTCTATATGTATCAGACATTCTATATTGCAAATAAAACTTTGCATAAACGCATCCGTTTTCAGCAGCATACATGACCTTTGTCGCGGCATCTACAGATTCGCGATTATCCTTTTCCCTCGGAAGTGCAATCCCCTTAGATGCAATATAAGCTTCGTCTCCGACGTGGAAGATCGCACTGCCGATTCGGCCGTAAACGCCACCGGTCTCCAAAAACGCCTCATCGACGGGAGGGCATTTCTTCACGAGCGTTGAAGAAAACAGCACGTCTAGGGGACCACCGATGACAGAGAACAAAGAGGACATCTGCTCTACAACGGTTGTAAATTCCTTTGCCGCATCATAGAGAATGATATGCTTCAGCGCCACGTCTCCCTTCCCAAAAATTTCGGTATCCTTAAAGCAGATGACATCCACACCCGAATAATCGTAATGCGAGATCTCTCCGATTACGCCTCCGCCTTGCGCAGAAGCGATCCGAGAAGAGAGATAATAAGGTAAACGGTGCGCAAGGAAAAACGCAGCGGGTGCCGAGAAATAGAAAGTGATCACTAAGGTAGCGGCACCGTCCCGCATACCGTCACCTACCAAGAACATTACCACAGCCGCAGTCAACGATACACCCAAGCTGAGAAGCAAATATTTTAAATTTCTTCGTGTGCTTTCAGCTGATTTTCTTTCTCTCGCAAAGAAATCAGAAATGAAGGTGGTGTGCGTTATCTGCGCAATTTTGGATTTATACTCGTCAACCGCACCGTCGAGCGCGAATTTTTCTTTTTCCAAGAGACGAGTCATTTTTTTATCTACGGCAATTTTTTCTTCACGTCCGCCCACATGTGTAAACGTGACGAATGCCGCACGATGGCGAAAATACGATGCCGCAATCGTTGCAATAACAAAAAGACCGAACACAAAGCCATAAAGGCTCCGAACTTCAGGAACAGAAAAAATCAACGTAAGGGTATGTACCATTTGCAAGAGAAATGCAATGGGCAAAAAGAGCTCGCTGTGAAACATCCCTCGCGTTAAGGCACGTATACCGCGCATAATTTCCGGTGCGGCAAGCAGCAAAAGGCAGATAACGATCTGCATGTCCAAAAACACCGGTATAAACGAGAATCCCGAATAACCGAGAAACGCCAATACGTCCACGCCAATCAAATGTACATTCTCGATGAAGCCCAAGATCAAAGTCAAAATCAGTGCGGCTCCAAGACGAACGGTAACCGAATTCAGCCGATCGAGGAACATATCCTTGAACGCCGTTTTCTGCTCAGCATTTAAATATTCCTTCGGCTTAAATACACCGTGGGAAAGAGCGGCCGGTTTTGCGGTCTCGGGAAGGACACTCGAAACTACATCCTCGGGATAATCCAAAATCCGCACCGTACACGCTTCCGGATCCGGCATGGAATATGAAACATCTTCTCGTTCAGCAACGGGTGGCTTATCCTCGGTTACATTCTCGACCGCGGATGCGCTGCTCTCTTGCACAGACTGCACCAATGAAGCCGCATCTTCATTACGCGCAGCAGAAGAAAGCAAGGATTCGATCTCTGCTCTTTCATGCTCAAGCGTACGCTCCGGCATCGGCATTTCCCGCGCCGCTTCCGAAACAGGCTTAGAAGAACTTACAAGCGCATCGGAAGACAAAGGAGACTCACCTGTTTCGATGATGACAGCTCCTGTCGTCTCCCCATCCTCCTCCGCTGTAGGATCAACCGCATCGGGGCGCGGCATCTTCTTTTGCGGACGCGGCTCACTTGCCATACGATAATTTTCGCTGGCATCGGTAAATTTAGGCACATAGGTGGAATACAAGGTTCTCCGCTCCTCAAGAACCGGAGTGTTATATTTTTCATCCACGACAAACGACGTTGGCAAAGAAAATTCCTCCGCACCGGCGGGATGATCCAAAGATATCACTTGATTTTCGGTACCGCTAACAAGCGTTACCTCCTCTACACGAGGCAAATTTTTTTCATAGCTTGCAAGAGAATCGCGCAACTCGACACTCTCTCCTTGCGCCTTCCCTGCAACGGCAGAGGTGGACTCCGACGGAAGCTCATGATCAAAAACCAAGCCGATTTCACCCGAGAAAACAAATTCCTCGGCGCCTCCCTCAGCACTTCTGCGCACGATCCTTCCCTCTTTTATATCACTCTCGGTTTTATCAAGTATATTCTTGATATTACGCTGAGCTTCGGTATTTTTTTCAAAATCCTGCACAAAAAGAGACCTCCTTATCTTTTTCTTTGTCTTGCTATTTCAGACAACAACACCGCCGCGGCGGCAGAAACATTCATTGAATTAACCCTTCCGTACATAGGAATCGAAACAGTGAAATCACATTTTTCTTTCACTAAACGCGAGATCCCTTCTCCTTCACTTCCGAGAACAAGACCGACAGAGCCCGAAAGATCGGTTTTTTCATACGCCTCGCCGCCCATATCCGCGGCGTAAAACCAAAGTCCCTCCTCCTTCAGCTCGTCCATCGTCGAAGCAAGGTTGGTTACCTTGGCAATTCGCATATGCTCAAGCGCTCCCGCAGAGGATTTGGATACGACCGAGGTAAGTCCTACCGCGCGGCGCTTGGGAATAATAACGCCGTGCGCTCCACAGCATTCCGCGCTTCTTATGATCGCGCCGAGATTGTGCGGGTCCTCCACACCGTCGCAAAGCACGATAAACGGCTTTTCTCCGAGAGAGGCGGCATATTCAAGGATCTCGCTCACCTCGCAATAATTTTTCTCCGCCGCAATGGCGATAATTCCCTGATGCGCCGCACCGCCGCACATAGCATCCATGCGGCTTTTATCCGCTTCCACGATCGGAATGCGCCGCGCCGCGGCTTCTCCGATCAAAAGATTGATCGATCCCTCACGCTCGCCCAAGCGGATATAAATCTTCTCAATATCGCGGCCGCCCGCCAGCAGCTCGCGTACGGCGTTTCGGCCAATCACAAGTCCTTCCGCAGGCTCGATCGGCTGACGGGGCTGAGCGCTCCTTTTCGCCATGGGCTTATTATATTTTTTATCCGCGCCATCCTTGCGACCGTATCTTTTTTCCATATTCTTCCCTCATCCTATTCCTCGAAAAAATTGAAGTCTCATGCTCTTTTACGATTCTTCACGAAGATAGACTTATCCATTATTATTCATAACCATTATAACACACTTCTTAGGATTTGTACAGTATTATTTAAAAATTTTATATATTTATTTATAAAAAAATAAGAAAGCGGCACGGATCGCTCCATACCGCTTTCTTATTTGGGCTTAAGGCAAACTTATGCGTTCTTGTTTGCTGCGAAGCACTCGCTGCAGTAAACGGCCTTACCTTCGGTGGGCTTGAAGGGCACCTGGCATTCCTTGCCGCAGTTTGCGCATACTGCAGGGAACATTTCTCTTGCGCCCTTAGCAGCGTTCTTTCTTGCAGCACGGCAGTCCTTGCATCTCTGGGGCTCGTTCTCGAATCCCTTGGATGCATAGAATTCCTGCTCACCTGCGGTGAACACGAAATCATTGCCACAATCTTTGCACTTCAATGTCTTGTCCTGGTACATGGTTTCTCTCTTCCTCACTTAAAGTGGTATAAAAATTTTGCCCGTGACGGATTCCAACCGACGCCTTTGTAAACAACGCTCTCCCTTAAGCTAACCTGGGCATATAAACAAATCAATTTGACAGAAAACGCTCCCGATTTTCTCGGATACGCCTGAGAAGACGATCCTTGGCATTTTCTACGGACTTGGCGGTCTTGCCAAGGCGCTCTGCCGTTTCAGCCGACGAACGGCCATTCACACACATGGATAAAAACACCTCGTATTCATAATCCGAGGCAAGCGACCTCACCTTGCCGAGCAGCTCACCAAAGGTTTCGTCCCGAACAAGCGCATTCTCTACCGAGGCGGGAACGGCAACGCGATCCACGTCCACCTCCGGTGCAATCTCGGAAAGAACCTTACGAGTTTTCGCAAATAATGCACCCATACGGCGAAGCACGCAAATTCTTGCATACAACCCAAAGGTCACGCTCTCTTGAGAAAGATCATAAGAGAGAGCCGCCGCATAAAGCGTTACGCAAGCTTCGGAAAAGGCCTCCTTGCGATCTGACGGCGAAGAGAAAAAATTCTGAACTGCACGATGCATCATAGGCTCGTACATTTCAACCAAAGCGGCAAAAACCGCCACATCTCCCTCTCGCAGCCGCAAAAGCAATTCACGAACATTTACGCTTTCATCCATATTTCCTTACCATTATTATATCTTTTTTAATTATTTTGTCAATAGTTTTCGTTAAAAAATTTTCAAAAATATAATTTTTCATATTAATACACCAATAGATTGGCGCATTTTTTGTGCATTATGACAAGTAGTCAAGCTTCCCTGTTGCGGCAAAAAGAAGACTTCTCCACACCACGTTCGGCCTTTGCTCAAAGTTTTCCTTCACCCGCTCCGCCTCCTCACGGCTGGACCTTGCAACACGAACGGAGAATAAAAGCCCCTCCGCATCCGTCACCTCAAGCTCGGCAAGAAAGCGCCCGGTTTCATCTTGTACAATGCGCCCCGTAACCTTACCGCCGCGCTCCGAGATAGATATATATTTCGCCGCACACTCCTCGCTTCTCTCGCGGAGTCCCGGATCCAGCGTGTCGTACAGCTCTCTGGCGACCATTCTTCCAAGGTCTTCAATGATGTAATACGTCTTTCCTTCGATGCTCTCCGCGTGCACATGCCCGCTCTCAACGAGATCGAGCAAAGCCTCGTTATAATCCATCGAAAAGGTGGGGGCGTTCTCGACGATAATATAACTCATAGTGATATCATCCATGGGATAGGAAACTCGATCCAATATATATAGAAGAAAAACCTTAATATCGGTCATCGTGCGCAAAATCTGCGGCTTCTTTTTTTTCATAATGCCTCCAATAAGAAAAACTGCGGCTCAAAAACAGAGAGAAGCCTCGACGGCTTCTCTCTGCTACTCTGCCGATCGGCAACAGTAAAGTTATTATTTCTCGGATTTCTGCTCCTCGTACACAAGGTACTTCTCATATTTTGCAAGCTTAGCCTTGGTGAAGGATGCAATTCCGAAATAGTCGAATTTCACACCGGAAAGTCCCTTTCCGATCACGGATACGCTTTGATTGAATACAACGGGAATTACGGGGCACTGATCTGCGATCAAGCCTGCCGCAGCGGCAAGCTTATTTACACGAGTGGCTTCATCCTCTGCCTCGAACGCGGCCTTCATAAGCGCATCGTACTCGGTCTGCTTATCGGCATCCCAAAGAGCAAGAGGAGAAAGAAGCGTATCTTTTTCGGACTCTGCGGGAGTGCCGTCCTCACCCATACCGTTTGCAAACGTAACGCCATTTCCGCACATTGCAGAGGAAAGAGAAGCAAGGCCTACGAAGGGATCCGCAGAATACATCTGCCATTCAAATCCGACAACGTCGCACTTATCCGCATCGGCAAGCGTGCCGCCCTCGGCAACCGTCTTAACGATATACTGAACGTAGGAATCGTACTTGGGTGCCTTCTCACCGAGCGCATTGTCATACACCTGGCTGATCTTGTGCTTTTCATACTTAACCTCAACCGCAAGACCGATCGCTTCCCAAGCAGTCTCGACAAGTGCACCAATGATACGGCTATCCACATCATCGTTCAGCGTGAGCTTCACGGTTGCACCCTTTGCCGCATCGGGAAGAAGCGCCGCAGCGGCGGTGGGATTTGCACTTGTTTCAAAAAGCTTGGTAGGCTTAAAGTCAGGGCCCTTCACGCCCATCGTTTCATGAGGAACGAAAGCGGTTGCAGCCTTGGCGTAAACGAGAGCCTTGGCGATCGCGTTACGATCCAGCGCCATGGACATTGCCTGACGAACCTTTGCATCGTTAAACAGCTCATTCTCGGAAACGAATGTCAAAGTGAAGGTCGAAAGAGTATCACGCACCTCTGCGTTCTTTGCAAAGGTCTCGTTCTTTCTGGCATCGGCAGTTGCTTCGCCAAGATAGAATACAGCGTTCTTTGCAATATCATCATAAGTAAGAGAAACAAGCTTTGCGTTGGACGCCCAGAAGTTCACGAGCTTATAAGGCTTAACGACCTTATCGGCGCGCTTCGAATCGGCGGTCTGAAGATAGCCGGTGTTTCTTTCAAGGCAGATCTCGCCTTCCTCTACGTCATAGGATGCAATCTTGAACGCACCGTTGGTTACCAACGTAGCAATGCTCTTGGACCAGAAGCCGGGATAGCTCTCTACTACGCTGTGACGAACGGGTGCCGTCGCGATCGAAGCAAGATTCTGAAGAAGCTGATCCACGTTTGCATTCTCGCGATAGGTGATAAGGATCGTTTTGTTATCGCCCTTATTGTATGCCGCTACGTCATCCACAGAGGAGATCAGACCGTTCTTCGCTTCATAAGCATTCTCAATATCATAAAGCAAAGCAGCTGCGGGATTGGCATTCTTGGGATCAAGGAGGCGCTTCCATGCGGAAACGAAGTCATTGGGCATTACGGCATTACCGTCCGACCAATAGCTCTCACGCAGGGTGATCGCGATCTCTCTCTTCTCCTCGTCGATCTCATAATCCTCAGCGGCGGCCATCTCGAGCTTACCATTCTCGTTTACGGAGAACAGGGGCTCAAACAGAAGACGCATAAACTGTGCCGCATTATCACTCACGTAATAATCACCGGGATCCAGGTCATATACCTCGTTGCCAAGGTATACGGCGATTTCGGCTCCGCCGCCGTTCTTATTCCCACAGGAAGAGAGAACAGCCATAGAACCGACCAGCAGGGTCAATGCCAGAAGCAAACTGATAATTCTTTTCATTTCTTAACCTCCGAAAGGCCATAGCCTTCCAATTTTATTACTATAATATTCTATCACAACAAAAAATATTTTTCAATGATTTTTCGGCATGTTTTGACTTATAGCGCGATTTTCGTTCAATTGCACAACACGCGCAAAAGAATATTGTAACAAATACACAATTTATTTGATAATGAGCGTGTCGAGCGGCAGTTTGGGCACGCGATGCGTTCCATCGGGAAGACGGTAATAATGAATATCTCCGTCCACGGTGTTCTCAAGCTCCACACGCTCTACGGGAACGCCGAGCGCAAGAACGAGCCTTACCCGATAGTCCTCGGTAGCAAAGCGAGCATCGGTTCTTTCCCTATGGAAGCTCCCGATCATACAGCCGCCAAGCCCCTCGGAAACCGCCGTCAGCATTATCGACTGCGCCGCGATTCCGATATCCATATCCAGCATAGCGCTCCTATCATCTCCCGAAAGGATCAAAATATAAGAGGTAGGTCTCTCGCCCTCCCCGGGACCCGGCCAATCCTTCAGATACCCTGCCCACGCAAGTTGACCGAAGAGATATTCGCACTCCTCCTTTTCATGAACGAGGCGAAAGCGAAGGCGCTGCATATTCCCCGCGCAGGGAGAAAAGCGCGCACTCTCCACCAAGGATTCAAGATCCTCTTTCGTTTGTCTTTTGCTTTCATCAAACCGTCTATACGAGCGGCATTTGCGAATCAAATTCTTCATATTATCTCCAAAATGCAAACTTTAGTAAACAAAATCGAATTCAAAATCGTATATACTTACCGTATCGCCTTCTTCGACACCTGCTTCGCGCAGCTTATCAATCACGCCGTTTTTGATCAGAATTCTTTGGAAGAAGTTCAGCGACTCATAGTCGTCAAAGTTAACCTGCCCCATGAGATTATAGAGCCAATCTCCCTCCACGTAATACACGCCATCCTGCTTTGTAACAACGGTTTCCTTCTGACCGAAGGTGCTCCCGATCGCCTCCTCCTCAGTGATCTCGGCTTCATATACCGTGAGCGGAGGAAGCGTGGCAAGCGTTTTCGCGGCAAGCGAAACAAGCGCATCGAGCCCCTCGCCGCTGACGGCGGAAACGAACACGAGCGGACGGCCAAGCTTTTCGCAATACTCCTTCAGCTCCGCGACGATCGGCTCCTCCTCCAGAACGGAATCCATCTTATTGGCTACAACGATCTGGGGGCGAAGCGCAAGCTCCGCGGAATATTTTTCAAGCTCGGTATCAATGGTATCGATATCTTCGAGAGGATCGCGCCCATCGGCCGCGGAAATATCCACAACGTGCAAAAGCAGACGGCAACGGTCTACGTGACGGAGGAAGGCATGGCCAAGCCCCTGCCCCTCGGATGCGCCCTCGATCAGACCGGGAATATCCGCGGCAAGGAAGCCCTTCCCTTCTCCCGCGCTGACCACGCCGAGATTCGGCGAAAGCGTTGTGAAATGATAATTTGCAATTTTAGGCTTTGCCGCGCTGATACGCGAGAGAATCGAGGATTTTCCGACGTTGGGAAATCCGATAAGCCCCACCTCGGCAAGCATTTTCAGCTCCAGAAGGATCTCGCGCTCCTCGCCGCGCGTTCCGCTCTTGGCAAAGCGCGGGATCTGGCGCGTGGGTGTCGCAAAATGGCGATTGCCCCAGCCGCCTCTGCCGCCGTGGCACACCGTGTACGCATCCGCAGTTGCCATATCAAAAAGGATCTTCCCCGTTTTGGCATCCTTGATCAGCGTTCCGGGAGGTACGGGAAGAAAGATATCCGAGCCGTTTTTGCCGTGCTTTTTACCGCCCATACCGTTCTCGCCGTTCTCCGCAACGAACTTTCTCTTATAACGGTAGGAAAGAAGCGTATTGGAGCCCTTGTCCACCGTAAAGATAACGTTGCCGCCTCTGCCGCCGTCACCGCCGTCGGGACCGCCCGCAGAAACGTACTTTTCGCGGTGAAACGCAACGGCACCCGCGCCGCCGTCTCCCGCCTTTACGTACAGTTTAATATTATCGATAAACATATTTTTTCCTCAATATTTAGTTTCCCGTTCCGTCCTCGCCCTTCTGGCGAATCGTGAATCTTATCGGCGTGCCCAAGAAGCCAAAGGTATCTCTCAAGCAGTTTTCAATATATCTTTGATAGGAGAAATGGAAAAGCTGCTCACTGTTGCAGAAGATCACGAAGGTGGGGGGATTCGTCGCCGTCTGCGTCATGTAATAGATCTTCAGACGCTTACCCTTGTCCGAGGGGGGCTGCACGCGGTTCATCGCATCGTTCAGAACGTCGTTCAGCATACCCGTGGTGATACGGCGAGAGGACTCGGCATGCACGCTCTTGATCATTTCATAAAGATTTTCCACTCTCTGCCCCGTTTTTGCCGAAACGTAAGCGATCGGCGCATAGGTCATATAGCCAAGTGCCGTGCGCACCTCGCGGTTGAAATTATTGGTGGTGGCGTTATCCTTTTCGATGCTGTCCCATTTATTGATGACGATGATGGACGCCTTTCCCGCCTCATGGGCAAGGCCCGCGATCTTCTCGTCCTGCTCGGTCACACCGTCGGCCGCATCGACCATGATCAGGCAGACGTCTGCCCGCTCCACGGCAAGCTTTGCACGAAGAACGCTGTATTTTTCGATGCGATCCTCGACCTTGGACTGGCGGCGGATGCCTGCGGTATCAATGAAGTTAAAAACGCCGTGCTTGTTTTCAACGCGCGTATCCACGGCATCTCGCGTCGTTCCCGCGATATCCGAAACGATCACGCGCTCCTCACCGCACATACGGTTGATGATCGAGGATTTGCCCGCGTTCGGCTTGCCGATCACGGCAACGTTGATCACGCCCTCATCCTCTTTTTCGACCTCATCGAAATTACAGCACTCCAGAACGGCATCCAGAAGGTCACCCGAGCCCGTGCCGTGCAGAGAGGAAAGCGCGATCGGCTCTCTTTCAAAGCCAAGCTCGTAGAACTCATAGAACTCGAAGGGCAGATCTCCCACGCGGTCTACCTTATTTACAACGACGATGACGGGCTTACCCGACTTTTTCAGCATAACGGCAATATCGCGGTCATCCGCAACGAGGCCCGCGCGCACGTCACACATAAAGATGATGACGTCTGCCGTTTCGATGGCGATCTGCGCTTGCGTACGCATCTGGCGAAGAATGGTATCATCCGTTTTCGGCTCAATACCGCCCGTATCCACCAAAAGGAATCGGTGCTCTCCCCATTCCGCCTCCGCATAAATTCTGTCTCGGGTGACACCCGGAGTGTCCTCCACGATGGATCGGCGCTCGCCGATCAGCTTATTAAACAGGGTGCTTTTTCCCACGTTGGGACGCCCCACAATGGCAACGATAGGCTTTGACATAGCTTGCGTTTTCTACCTCTCTTTCTTATTCAACCCGATGCCCGTTTCCGAGCGCTTCATATTTCACAGTCTCCGAGGATCGCGCGCAAAAGGCTGTCTCCGTCATTTTCCACGGCGCGCACGCGAACCGAGAGCTTCTCCTCCATTTTCCCGACGGTCATGCCGCAAAGAAATACGTCCTCCCCTTGTCGAAGGGTGCTTTTTGAAATGAGGAGCTGCTCGCCGAGCGGCTTTCCTTGCAGCTGCTCGCAGATATCCTTTCCCGTCAGAAGTCCTGCGACGGTTATACTCTCTCCGAAGAATTTATTGATGATTTTGTAAACATTTATTTTCAAACCGATGCAAATTTCTTCTGTTTTCCGTGCAATCAAAGAAATTTCATCATAGGCGGCAACGCCGGTAGCAATGCTGATCTCGCGCTTTTCGAAGGCGCATTTTTTTGCCTCGGCATCCTCGGTCGCGAAGAAGAACTCCTCGTGCAACGAGCGGAGCATACCGACACCGTTTTCGATCTGCGGATAGCCCTCGTAGCACTCCTCCTCGGGAAGAGGACGGCCCGCCTTCAGATAAAATTCATCCGCAAGGAAGAAAAGGCGGCTGCCTTTTTTCTCCCTGTGCGCCTCGGCAAAGCGCTCCACCGCGTCGATCACAGCGGCGGCCTCCTCGGCGGAAAAATCCGCCAATGGATACAGCCCGTCTCTGAATTTCGTTAAGCCTGCGGGAACGATGGAAACGCTCGTCAGCGCAGGATAATATTCCGAGAGATCGCGCATGGAGCGAAGAAGCTCCTCGCCGTCATTCAGTCCCTTGCAAAGCACGATCTGCCCGCAGATCGAAAGCCCTGCATCGGCAAAGCTTCGAAGATAGGAAAGCACCTTACCCGCGTTTTTGTTTTTCATCATTTTCACGCGAAGCGCGGGGTTTGTGGTATGGATCGATACGTTGATCGGAGAGAAGCGCATTTTCACGATACGCGCCACGTCCTCCTCCGTCATATTGGTCAGGGTTATGTAGTTTCCGTGGAGAAAGGAGAGCCTTGAATCGTCATCCTTAAAATAGATCGACTCACGCATTCCCTCGGGATTCTGATCGATGAAGCAGAAGACGCAACCGTTTTTGCACCTTTGTTTTTCATCCATCAAAGGCGTTGCAAAGCAAAGGCCAATATCGTCATACTCCCTTTTTCGGATCGAAACCGAAAAAGGCTCCGCGCCGCGAAGAAGATGCAGCGTTACGCTTCTTTCCGCAAGATAAAATCTATAATCCAAGACGTCGCGGATCGGAGAATTGTTGATATCCACGAGAAGATCGCCCGCACGAATGCCGTGACGGTCCGAAAGAGAGCCGCAGACAACCTCTTTAATTTCTACCATATTTTTCTCCTTTCCCTTTCGTTTTCATCCATTCCTTTTTATGCGCCATAATGCACCACTATATATTATAACATATATTTTTAAAATTTCAAGTTTATTTTATATTTTTCACGCGTTTTTTTACATAAGCGATTGAAAAACGGCTTGCGATATGCTATACTAAACAAAACGCACACAGGAGAACCGAAAATGAAGCTGAACGCGATGACCTTCAACACCCAGCACTGCCTCAATTTTATTACGAAAAGGATAGACTACGCCGTGATGGCAGAGGCGATCCTTGCAGAAAAGCCCGACATCGTTTCGCTCAACGAGATGCGCGGCGCGGGCACGGCCGATGGGTATGACGCGCAGGTAGATATTCTCGCAAAACGAACCGGCATGCACGGATGCTTTGCCGAGGCGATCCGTTTTGAGGAGAAAAATCCGTACGGCAACGGACTTCTTTCCCGCTATCCGATCAAGAGTGCCGAGGTCTTCCCCATTCCCGCGCCCGAGGTGAAGGCATATAACGGCTATTACGAGGACAGATGCCTTTTAAAGGCGGTTCTCGACGTGGACGGCGAGGCGCTGACCGTGATGGTGATCCACGTGGGCCTGAATCCCGACGAGGCAGAGCGCGCGATCGATACCGTGCTGAAGCATCTGCCGAGCGAGCGATGCGTGCTGATGGGGGATTTCAACCTCACGCCCGACAGCCCGTATATCCGCAGGATTTCCGAGAAAATGCAGGATGCTTCGACACAGATCTCGGGAGATACCGCCACTTATCCCTCCGATGCGCCGAATATCAAGATCGACTATATTTTCGTCACGGGGGATATTACGGTCGAAGACGCAAAAATTCCCGCAACCGTGGCCTCCGATCACCGTCCGCACACGGCTACTTTGAAAATTTAAGCAAGAAAAAACTTTACATACGACAGGAGAAAAAAATGAGATTTTACGAGGATCTTACACACATCAAAGAAAACAGACTTCCGCAGAGAAGCTACTACATTCCCGAGGGGGCGGCAAAATGCACCCTGCTAAACGGCGAATGGGATTTCAAATACTACGACTGCGACTATAAGGAGGAAAAGGAGATTACCGCTTGGGACAAAATTCCCGTTCCCTCCTGCTGGCAGCTTTACGGCTACGAGGATCCGAACTATACCAACGTTTTCTATCCCTATCCCGTGGATCCGCCCTTCGTTCCCGATCAAAATCCCCTCGGTATTTACAGACGCACCTTCGAGATCAAGGATATGAAGAAGCGCCATTATATCGTTTTCGAGGGCGTTAGCTCCAACGTTTCGCTTTATATCAACGGCGCTTACGTCGGATATAGCCAGGGCAACCATTTGCAGGCGGAATTCGACGTTACCCCCTTTGTGAAGAAGGGGCAGAACGAGATCGTCGCAAAGGTGCACAAATGGTGCTCGGGAAGCTATCTTGAGGACCAGGATTTCTTCCGCTTCAACGGTATTTTCCGCGACGTATATCTGCTCTCCCGCCCCGAGGGGCATCTTACGGACATCGATATCCGCACCGAAGGCAATAAGATCCTTGCTTCTTTTAAAGGCGATTGCGAGGTTTCTCTTTTTGACGGCAAGCAGCTGCTTGGAAAGAAGAGCGGCAAAAAAAGCGTTTCCTTCAACGTGAAGGAGCCTGTGCTCTGGAATGCGGAAAATCCCTACCTTTATACTCTCGTTTTTGAGTGTGCGGGCGAGAAGATCACGCAAAGGATCGGTTTTGTTACCTATTCCGTGGATAACGAGAGCGCCTTCTGCGTCAACGGCGTGAGAGTGAAGCTCAAGGGCGTGAACCACCACGATACGCATCCCGAGAACGGCTGGTGCATGACCGAGGAGGAGCTGCGCCGCGATCTCACCGTGATGAAGAAGCTGAATATCAACACCATCCGCACCTCGCACTATCCGCCGCACCCGAAATTCCTTGAAATGTGCGACGAGATGGGCTTCTACGTGATGCTCGAGACCGACCTTGAGACACACGGCTTCAACTGCCGCGTACCGACCCCACCGAACGTGCCGGGAAAGGCTCACATGGGCTACGATATGATGGAAAAGCCCCTGGAATGGATCGGAAACCTCCCCGAATGGGAGGAGGCTTACCTTGAAAGAATGGAGAGAGCCTACAACCGCGACAAGAACCACACCTGCATCTTCTCCTGGTCCACGGGTAACGAGAGCGGACATTGCGAGCATCATTATTCGATGATCAAGTATCTGAAGGCGACCGACGATCGCCGCCTCGTGCATTGCGAGGACGCTTCTCGCTCCTCCGAATTCTATCCCGAATTTTACGATCGCCCCGACCTTTATTCCAGAATGTACACCACGCCCGAGGAGCTGCTTGCATACGCGGCAGACGAGAAAAAGCCCCTGCCCTACTTCCTTTGCGAATACGCGCACGCGATGGGCAACGGCCCCGGAGATCTCGCGGACTACTGGAATGCGATCTACAGCCATCCGAAGCTGATCGGCGGCTGTATCTGGGAATGGGCGGATCATACCGTTCTGGTGGATGGCGTTGCAAAATACGGCGGCGACTTCAAGGAGCTGACCAACGACGGCAACTTCTGCTCGGACGGTCTCGTTTTCCACGACCGCTCCTTCAAGGCGGGCTCGCTCTGCGCCAAGGCGGTGTACGCCCCCTTCCGCTGTGAGCTTACGGGCGGCACGCTCACCGTTACCAACCTCTACGATTTTACCAACTTAAATAAATACACCTTCCGCTACGAAACCGTGGTGGACGGCGTTACGATCGCATCCTGCGATACGGTGCTTGACGCGGCTCCCAAGGCAAGCGTTACGCTTACCCCTCGCACGGTGAGTGCCTGCCGCCTCGGCGCATACGTGAACTGCTATCTTCTGGATGCGGACGGCGAGGAGATCGCCTCCACGCAGTGCAAGATCGATGCGGAGCTTCTGCCTCTGACCAAGGAAAACGCACCTGCCGCCATTCGCGAGACCGAGGATGCCTTTATCGCAGAGGGCGAGGGCTTCTCCTACACCCTTTCCAAGCATCTTGGCAAGCTGATCGGCATCACGAAGAACGGAAAGGAGCTTCTCGTTGCGCCCACGGAGCTGACCGTGATGCGCGCGCCGACCGACAACGAAAGACGAATCAAGCAATGCTGGTACAAAGAGGTTGACAACTACTATGCCGAGGGCTTCGACCGCCTCTTCCACAAGTGCTACGAATGCACGCAGGACGGCAACGTGATCACCGTGACGGAAAGTCTTTCCGCAATTTCGCGCAATCCCTTCTTCCGCTATACGACGAAATACGCCTTCTTTGCGGACGGCCGCTGTGAGGTGACGCTTGCGGGCACGGTGAGAGAAAACTGCATCTGGCTTCCGAGGCTCGGATATGAATTCTCGCTTGAAAACAGCGATGACGCCTTCCGCTACTACGGACGCGGCGAGACCGAGAACTACTGCGATATGAAGCAGCACGCGAAGGTGGGACTTTACGACAGCACGGCGGACAAGGAATACGTGCCCTACATCATGCCGCAGGAGCACGGAAATCATACGGACACCAAATACGTATATATGAAGGAAAGCGGTCTTTGCTTTGAAAGCGAAAAGGACTTCGAATTCGCCGTTACGCATCTGGATGCGCTGATGCTGATGCGCGCAAAGCATACCGACGAGATCATCCCCGCAGACAAGACCATCGTGCGCATCGACTACAAGGCCTCGGGCATCGGATCGAATTCCTGCGGCCCTGCATTGAATGAAAAATACAGACTGAACGAAAAGGATATCAATTTTACCTTCACCCTTTGCGTGTAAAGTTAAAATCAAAGGAAGACAAGGAGAGCGCCATGACGGCAAAGCAGCAGCTTCGAGCAATGGAAAAAAGCCTTCTCGATATTTTTCAAAATCAAAATTTCACAAAAAAGCAAGCGATCGATACGGCGCTCTCCTCCTTTGCACTCACGCCGGAGGAGATGCGCGACAACGGAACCAACGGAAAAAAGAACATTCTGAAGAGCAGGCTCGGTGAGGCCTTCGCCGAGCTTTGCAGAAGAGAAATTCTCGTTTCGGCCGCAGACGGCGTTTACTCTCTCGTGAAGGCGCGCCCCGTGATCATTCACGAGGAAAAATGCGAGGTTGCGATCCTCGCCCTGCTGAAGGAGGGCGCAAAAACGCGCGCGGAGCTTTCGCAGCTGCTCGCGGAAAAATTCGGAACGAACCGAACGGCAACGAAAAAGGACGATGCCCGCCTCTCTACCGCGATCACCGTGGTGCTTGCAAGGCTTTCGAAAAGCGGCGTGATCCTGAAGGAAGACGGCGGCTATTCGCTTTGCAAGCAATGCACCGCCGATCCGAAATGCGTAATGGAGCTCGCCGCTCTGCGCGCGGACTTTCTTGCCCGCGTGCATTCCAAGGGCGGAGAGTTTTTCGAGCATTATTTCATGAATCTGCTTGAAAAATACGTTTCTCTTTATCACAAGACCGTGCTGGAGAACACAACCGTCGGCGGCTCGGAGGACGGAGGCATTGACGGCGTTTTGCGCACCAGAGATTGCCTCGGCTTCGAGGAAACCGTATTGGTGCAGACCAAAAACCGCCGCATGACCTTTGCTGAGCGCGATATGCGCGGTTTTTACGGCGCAGTGCACGCAGAGGGCGGCTCGCGCGGTATTTTCGCAACGACGGGACTTTTCCACGAGGGGGCGCAAAAATTTTTAGATTCCCTGCCCGACCTTATCGGAATCGACGGATACAAGATTTTTGAAATGGCAGTCAAAACGCTTTACGGCATAAAAAAGAGCGGCGGCACACTCTCCGTGGATGCGCGCGTGCTCGGATAAGGAGCGGCTATGGATTTTTCAAAATTTCAAAAAAACGTAGCTTCTGCCTGCGAGAGTTGCGAATTCTACGATTATGACGAGAGCGAAGATGCTTACGTTTGCATCCAAAGGCTTGACGAGGATGAGATGTCTCGCTTTCTCGGAGGAAATACGAGACATTGCCCGTACTACCGTTATTATAATGAATATAAAAGTGTACAAAAACAGATATGAGAGGGCTTATGTGGAACGGAAAGAAGAAGGCAATTACATTCAGCTACGATGACGGCGTAACGCAAGATATCCGTTTGATCGAGCTTTTCAATAAATACGGAATCAAGGCGACCTTCAATCTGAATTCCGAGCTCTTGGGGCTGGACGGCGCTCTCGTGCGCAACGGAAGAAACGTCACGCATATCAAAAACAAACCCGAGGACGTGAAAAGGATCTACGAGGGACACGAGGTGGCGGTGCATACGCTGACGCATCCCTTCCTTCCCGATATTGAGGACGAGGCCGAGATCATCCGCCAGGTGGAGGAGGACAGAAAAAAGCTCTCCGCGCTTGTGGGCTACGAGGTCGTCGGCATGGCGTATCCCTGCGGCGGCAAGAATAATGACGATCGCACCGCGCGCATTATAAAAGAGCATACAGGCGTTAAATACGCGCGCGCACTTGAAACGAACGGCTCGTTTGATCTTCAGAAAAATCTTTTCCGCTTTCAGGGCACGTGCTATCACCACGCGGAGTGGGAGAAAATGCACGCGCTGGCCGATTCCTTCCTTTCTATTAAAAGCGAAAAACCGCAGCTTTTCTATATCTGGGGGCACGCTTACGAATTCGATATTTTCCCCGAGCGCTGGGCACTCTTCGAGGATTTCCTTCGAAAAATCAGCGGAAAAGCGGATATCTTCTATGGAACGAACAAGGAAGCTTTGCTCGGTTGACCGTGTGTAAAAACGCGCGGTATTTACGTGCAGATCGCGCTGAGCGCCTCTCATCGGTCATAAAGCCGAAAAGAGGCGTTTTTCGTTCGTTTACGTCGAAATACAACGGTCCCGATTTAGTGATGTTGGATAGTTTTTTGACTCGCAATTGGTAATTCTGACCCCTTTTTCTGAAAAAATTTATTTTTTCGCATATTAGAAAACGAGAGAAAAACGGAGAAAACGAGAGAAAACGAGAGCTTTTCGCTTTTTAAATCGTTTTAATCAAAAAAAGTTTCTAAAAACCCCTTGACAACGTGGCAGCGATATGGTATAATATCACCGTTGCAAATTAAGGGGTTTTATGCCCCAAACAAAAAATTGGAGGAAAAAAGATGTCTACTTTTATGGCAAACGCAAATACCATTGAGCGCAAATGGTATGTTATCGACGCTGCTAACAAGCCTCTCGGTAGAACCGCTGCTAAGGCTGCAGAGATTCTCAGAGGTAAGCACAGACCCGAGTTCACCCCCCACGTTGACTGCGGTGAGTTCGTGATCATCATCAACGCGGCTCAGGCTATCCTGACCGGCAACAAGCTTGAGGACAAGTACTACCGTCACCACTCCGGTTACATCGGCGGTCTCAAGGAAGAAAACTACAAGCACCTGATGGCAACTCGCCCCGAGCTTGCTATGGAGCTTGCTGTTAAGGGTATGCTTCCCCACAACACTCTGGGTGCTAAGTCCTTTACCCGTCTTCACGTATACGCTGATGCAAATCACAAGCAGGCTGCTCAGCAGCCCATCGTGCTTGACTAATCGAAGGGAGGATAAGTGAATATGTATACCAGTGCAAAGCCCTATTTCTACGGAACAGGTAGAAGAAAGAAGTCCGTTGCAAGAGTTCGTCTGTACCCCGGTACCGGCGCAGTTACCATCAACGGCAGAGATATCGATGCTTACTTTGGTCTTGCTACCATGAAGCTCATCGTTAACCAGCCCTTCGCAGTTACCGAGACGATCGGCAAGTTCGACATCGTTGCTAACGTAAACGGTGGCGGCTTCTCCGGCCAGGCAGGTGCGATCCGCCACGGCGTTGCTCGTGCCCTTCTCACCGCTGATGAAGCTTACAAGCCCCTTCTCAAGAAGGCAGGCCTTCTGACTCGTGACCCTCGTATGAAGGAGAGAAAGAAGTACGGTCTCAAAGCCGCACGTCGTGCTCCTCAGTTCTCGAAGAGATAATCAGAATTATTTCTATACAAAAAGGCTTCGATTTTTCGAAGCCTTTTTCTTCATCCTCGGGCCCTCCACCGTCGCATAGTCGCGCTGTGTCACTCGCAAGCTCGCTTCGGGCGCTCCTTGCTTTGGGCGGTTTCGGCTTCGCAAAAACAGTTATCAACTGTTTTCGCTCGCCTACCCATATGAAGGAGAGAAAGAAGTACGGTCTCAAAGCCGCACGTCGTGCTCCTCAGTTCTCGAAGAGATAATTACAGCCTTACGGCGATTATTTCGATAAACAAAAAGCTCTGCTTCGGCAGGGCTTTTTGTCATTTTACTGTAGGGGCGATTCACGAATCGCCCCTACGAATATCTACGTTCACATCTTCAAAGATTACAAAGCCAAGAGCCTTTAATCTATCGAGCACGATAATCAAACAAAGCGAGTAGACAAGCTCGCTTGTCAGCGAGCAAGTGCAGATTGCTCCGCGAGCGTTTTGCGAAAAGCAAAACGAAGTACGAAGTACCACATCGGTAGATGTGAAGCTCGCGAGTAGTATTTGCTTTGAACAAAAAGGGCGGTTCAATTTGTAAAAACTCTGCCGTCCTATTTACTTTTTGCCGTTTTTATGGTATAATCTAACTAATCGATAAACTTGAATTTGACGGAGGTTGTATTATGGCAGGCAATATTGTTACTTTCCTTGTAGGTGTTGTATGTATTGTTCTTGGAATTTCAAATATGCGAGGAAACATATCCACTCTTCATTCCTATCACAGACACCGCGTATCCGAAGAAGATAGGATACCTTTTGGAAAACAAGTGGGCTTAGGTACAATGGTTATCGGAGTCGGTATAATTATATTCAGCGTTTTGTCTACTGTAACCCTATATACCGAAAACAACATCTTTATATTAATTGGTACCGCAGTATTGATTGTTGGCATTGTTGCAGGACTAATCATAAGTTTTAAAGCTATGATTAAATATAACAAAGGTATCTTTTAATTCGACAAATTCCGATTTGTCGAGCAGAACAGCGTTGAATGTCCCAGTGATTTTGGTGCAAATTTGGTGCAACACTTTATGTTAGCGTACTCACGATATTCACGATATCAAACGGCGTTGTTAGAACTCCAAGAGATAATCTCGACCTTTGGTCGATACAAAAAATGCTCAACTTCGGTTGGGCATTTTTTATTATCTCTTTGGATGAACTGAGGTGCACAACTATGATTGCCCTTCGGCAAACTATGCTGCTCGCTTTGCGAGCAGTTATGAGAAGCTTCGCTTCGTTATGATGCCCTGACGGGCAGTTTGAAGTAACAATGGCAATCATATCATAGTACCGAGCAAAAGCCGTTTTCGGATTTGCGAGGTTCATAACAATCGCGAAGCGATTTCATAACGCTTGCGAAGCAAGCTCATAACTCTAAACTCTTTTCCTTCCCTATTTACTTTTTGCCGTTTTTATGGTATAATCTAACTAATCGACAAACTTGAATTTGACGGAGTGTATAATGAGCAAAAAATTAACCGAAATGAGTTTAGAAGAACTGTGGCAGTTGTTTCCTATCATTTTAACAGAACATCAAGAGTGTTGGAAAGAATGGTATTTGGAAGAAGAAACCCTG
>JAZQTA010000097.1:0-37140 GCA_045630385.1 Eubacteriales bacterium
TGTAGAGGGTGCTACCGATATAATTAAATCAACGCTTAAAATAACAGGACTTAATTATGATGAAGGACCGGATGTAGGTGGAGAGCATGGTCCGTACGTTCAGAGTGAAAGAAAAGAAATATACATGGAGTACGCAAAAAAGCTTGTTGACATAGGCGCGGCTTACTATTGCTTCTGCACTAAGGACAGGCTCGAAAAGCTTCACGAGGAAGACGCTACGGGCGGATACGACAGACATTGCCGCAATCTTTCAAAGGAAGAAGTAGAGGAAAATCTGAAAAACGGTGTTCCTTTCGTTATCAGACAAAAAATGCCTCTTGAGGGCTCTACGTCATACAAGGATTCTGTTTTCGGAGAGATAACTATGAATAATTCCGAGCTTCAGGACCAGATTCTTATGAAAGCAGACGGTTATCCTACTTATAACTTCTGTCACGTTATAGACGACTATCTCATGGGCGTTACTCACGTTGTAAGAGGCTCTGAATATCTTACTTCTACCCCCAAGTACGTATTGCTATACGATGCTTTCGGCTGGGAAAGACCCGTTTACGTTCATCTGCCGCTTCTGATGGGTAAGAATGCGGACGGAAGCGTATCAAAGCTCTCAAAGCGCCACGGCGCCGTTTCATTCCAGGATCTCCTTAACGACGGATATCTGCCCGAGGCTATAACCAATTATATCGCGCTTCTCGGCTGGTGCCCCAAAGATGTACAGAAGGAGATCTTTGATCTCCCCGAGCTGAAGCAAATCTTTTCGCTTGACGGTATTTCCAAATCTCCTGCTGTATTTGATTTTGAAAAGCTCCTTTGGTTCAACGGTGAGTACCTGCGCGCCCTCGATGACGAACGTTTCCTTGAAATTGCAGCACCGTTTATCAAATCCCAAATTCCGACAACCGTGAAAAAAGAAAAAATGCTTCTACTCCTGAAATCCAGAATCGCAAAGCTCAGCGAATTGGATGAGAAGATGGCGTTTTTCCTTTCGATTCCGGAATATGAAAAGGATCTGTTCCTTAATAAAAAGAACAAGATTTCCGAATTTGAGACCGTCAAAACCGTTCTCTCTGCTGCAAAAGACATCCTTTCTTCTTTGGAAGCATTTGATAACGACAGCCTCTTTTCGGCGCTTGCACCTCTTAGCGAGCAATTGGGACTCAAAACGGGCGCTATTATGTGGTGCATCCGTATTGCAGTTTCCGGGCTTGCGGCAACGCCCGGTGGGGCAACCGAGATCATGGAGGTTATCGGTAAAGAGGAATCTCTTGCTCGCATAACCGCCGCTCTTACAAAAATCTCGTGATTTCAATTGAATTACAGCTATTACAGTGCCGAGGTAAAATATGGCTATAGATATTTCCCAACGCATACGGCGCAAGTATTCTACCTTTTCAAAAGGGCAGAAAAAAATAGCAACCGCAATTTTGCAAGATTATGATAAGGTTGCGTTTATGACTGCGGCACGCCTTGGCCGCCTCGTCGGCGTTTCCGAATCCACCGTCGTACGTTTTGCAGGCGAGCTTGGATTCGAGGGATATGCCGAATTTCAACGCGCCGTTCAAGAGCTGATGCGCATCAAGCTCACCCCCAATCAGCGCATTGCGGTAACAAAAAACCGCGTTGGCCGATTGGATATGATCGATTGCGTGATGGAAGCGGATATACGCAAAATCCGTTACACGCTTAAGCATCTGAACCGCGAGCACTTTCACGGAGCTGTGCAGGACATAATCAACGCACGAAATATATACATTATGGGTGCACGAAGCTCCGAGGCTCTTGCATATTTTCTCAAATATAATTTAACTCTCATTTTCGACAACGTCAAATACGTGCAGCCCACATCTTCCGCCGAAATGTTTGAGCAGCTGATCGCCATCGGAGAGCAGGACGTTCTTATTGCCTTCTCATTTCCCCGCTATTTTAATAAAATGATCAGTGCGGTTAAATTTGCAAGACAAAACGGCGCCAAGGTCGTCGTTATTACCGACTCGGACGTTTCTCCGCTTGCCGAGCATGCATCCTTTCTTTTGACTGCTCAATCCGACATGGCATCCTTCTGCGATTCGCTCGTCGCGCCCTTCAGCATTCTGAACGCACTGATCGCAGAAATTGCACAACAGATCGAAGGACGTATCACAAGGCGTTTTGAAAAGCTCGAGAAGGTTTGGGATGAATACAACGTTTACTCAAAACGGTAAAGGACAAGCTTTGCACAAATGAATGAAACAACTAAAATCGCCGTGATAGGCGGCGGCGCCGCCGGACTCATGGCTGCCGGTACTGCAACACGCCTCGGTGCTGAAGTTACTATCTTCGAGCACATGGAATACGTGGGGCGAAAGATCGGCATCACGGGAAAAGGACGCTGCAATCTCACCAACGCATGCACGATACAGGAATTTATGGAAAACGTGCCTCGAAATCCTCGCTTCCTATACGCCGCCCTTACGGCGCTCAGCCCGGATGACACGATGCATCTTTTTGAAAATCTCGGCGTTACCTTGAAGGTAGAGCGCGCGCGCCGTGTATTCCCGGAAAACGATAAAGCTGCCACGATCGTCAACGCACTTCGAAGATACGTATCCGATGCAAAAATTCTTCACAAAAAAGTGAACTCTGTCACCCCCTGCGACGTTGGATTTATGATCAACCAGGACCAATCTCTCGTATTTGACAAGGTCATTCTTGCAACGGGCGGCCGTTCCTATCCGCGTACCGGATCAGACGGATCGGGACATAGAATCGTAAGAAAGCTCGGACACACCGTAACACCGCTTCTGGCTTCTCTCGTTCCGCTCGAATCTCCTTCTGATTATTGCAAAAAAATGCAAGGACTTTCTCTGAAAAACGTTTCCATCCGCATTGAGCGCGACGGAAAGCTTCTCTATTCCGATTTCGGAGAAATGCTTTTCACACATTTCGGAGTCAGCGGTCCGATGATTCTCTCCGCTTCTGCACATCTTGCCGGCGAGGATCTAAAAAACGTAATGCTGTATATCGATTGGAAGAGCGCATTAGATGAAAAAACACTGGATGAAAGACTCATCACCGTTTTTGAAAAGGAAAGCAACCGCGACTTTGTGAATGCCCTCGGCTCTCTGCTTCCCTCTGCGGCCATCGAGTCGTTTATTCACGCCACAGATATCCCCGCGCACAAGAAGGTCAGAGAAATCACGAAGGAGGAGCGAAAGCGCCTTCTGAATCTTTTAAAATCCTTCCCGATACCGCTTTCCGGCTTTCGGCCGATCGAAGAGGCGATTATAACCCGCGGCGGCATTGACGTGAAGGAGATTTCTCCCAAAACCATGGAATCGAAAATTTTGCCCGGGCTTTATCTCGCGGGCGAGATCATCGACGTGGATGCTTACACGGGAGGATACAATTTACAAATTGCCTTTTCTACCGGCTATTTGGCCGGAAAAAGCGCGGCAGAATACTAAAAAGGAGTCCAACTATATGACTCATATTGCAATTGACGGTCCCGGCGGCGCAGGAAAATCCAGCGTCGCGAAGCTGATCGCTTCCCGTCTCAAGTTTATCTACGTGGATACCGGCGCTCTTTACAGAGCGGTTGGATATCATATGATTTCAAAGGGCATCTCTCCTACCGATGCCGATGCCGTTATCGCGGCACTTCCCGATGTTAAAATTTCGCTCAAATTCACAGACAGACAGGAGCTTTACCTTTGCGGCGAAGAGGTTGGCGATAAGATCCGCACACCCGAAATATCCATGGCGGCAAGCGCGGTTAGCGCAATTCCCGCGGTACGCGCTTTTTTGCTTGACACACAACGTGACATTGCGAAAAAAAACAACGTGATCATGGACGGCCGCGATATCGGTACTGTGATACTTCCGAATGCTGATTTGAAAATCTTTTTATTTGCTTCTCCCGAGGCGAGAGCACAGCGCCGCTATGATGAGCTGATCGCAAAAGGCAATAACGTTACCTTCGAAAGCGTGCTCACGGAAATGAATGAGCGCGACAAAAACGATTCTACGAGAGCCGCCGCCCCATGCATTCCCGCAGAGGATGCAATCCTTCTTGACAATTCAAATCTCGATCTTGAGGGTACGGCCGATAAAATTATCGAGCTGCTCGAAAAAAAAAAGGCAGTAACCAGACTCGGGAAAAGATATAGGATTTGGTGGAAGATTTTAGCCGCCCCCATTCGTTTCTTGTTCGGTGTTCGTATAATAGGAAAAGAAAACATACCGGCGCGTGACGGTTTGATCGTTTGCTCCAACCATATCGGACTTCGCGACCCCGTGCTGCTCTCGTCGGTATATCCGAGGCAACTGAGATTCCTTGCAAAAAAGGAATTATTTTCCGTTCCTCTGCTTCGCGGTATCATTACCACATGGGGAGCGATTCGTTTAGATCGCTCCACGGCGGATACAGGCGCATTAAAAAAAGCCGAGGAATGCATTAAGCTTGGACAAGCGGTTACCATATTCCCGCAAGGGCACAGAAAACCATCCGTTCCCATCGGGGAAACTGCGTTCAAGCGCGGAGCGGCTTTCCTTGCTTCGCACGCAAAATGCGCGGTGCTTCCCGTCTACATCGAAACAAAGCACAAAAAATACGGACTTTTCCGCCGTGTGAACATTCACATCGGAGAAATACTTCCTTATGAAAAATTGATTGAGTGCGCCAATGATTACGACCATATCACCGATCAAATTTTCAATGCCATTATCGCTCTTGAAAAAAATGCCGAGGAGAAAGGCAAAAAGTGATGGAGATTACCTTAGCCAAAAACGCAGGCTTTTGCCCCGGCGTCAAGCGTGCGGTAGATAAGGCATTAAGCTATGCGGGAGTTGAAAACACGTATACGCTCGGCGAGCTTATCCACAACCCGCTTTTTTTAAAGCATCTGGAAGATCTCGGAATACGCACGATTCGATTCGATGAGATAGAAACAACTTTGTCCGCCATTGCGCCGAAAACGATGCACCTAATCCTTCGTACCCACGGAATCCCCCTTGAAGAGGAACAAGTGCTGAAAGCAATTGCAAAGGAAAGCGGACGGCTTGAACTCATCGACATGACCTGCCCCTTCGTCAAAAACATCCACCGCATTGCCGAAGAAAACACATCCGACAAAACCGTCTTTCTTCACTTTTGTCACAAGGATCATCCCGAGGCACTCGGGAATATGAGCCATGCAAAGGGCGAAAAATATGCGATTTCTTCCATCGACGAACTGAAATTGTTAAATTTAGATGGCAAAATTCCTATATTATGTTCACAAACTACCGAGAATTTGGGCGAATTTAAAAAAATTAAAAATTTTTTGAAAAACCTATATACAAACGCGATTTTTTTTGATACAATATGTAGTGTGACCGAAAACAGGCAAGCAGAAGCAATTATGCTGTCAAAGGATTCGGATGGGATGCTCGTGATCGGAGGAAAAAACAGCTCGAACACGCAAAAGCTCTATCAGCTTTGCAAAGAGAACTGCGAAGAAACCCTGATGATCGAATCCGTCACAGATATCCCGCAAGATTTCCCTATTGGGAAAAATAAAATTGGTATAACTGCCGGAGCCTCCACGCCCGGCGATATAATAACGGAGGTTTTAAAACTATGGAAATGACAGAGAACAACTTTGTTACAATGCTGGAGGAATCAATCAAACCTTTACATACAGGAGAAACCGTGACCGGTATCGTTTACGCCATCACCGATAACGAGATCTATCTTGATCTTGGCGCGAAGTTCACCGGCGTGATCGTTAAAGAACAGATCACCGACGATGCATCGGCAAAGCTCCAGGATATGTTCAAGGTTGGAGATGAGGTTACCGCTTTCGTCATCAGAGTGGAAGATGGCAAGGGTATGGCAACGCTCTCCAAAACAAGAGTAGACCGCGACAGAAGCTGGGTCGTACTCAAGGAAGCCTTTGATAAGGGCGAAAATCTTGAGGGTGAGGTTACCGCAGTTGTTAAGGGCGGTGTTGTTATGACCGTTGCAGGCAACCGTGTATTCGTTCCCGCTTCTCAGACCGGTATCGCAAAGGACGGCGATATGTCCGCTCTCGTTGGTACGACGCAGAGAGTTCGTCTTATTGAGTTTGACGAGGGCAAGAAGAAGGCTCTCGGCTCTATCAAGGTAATCCTCAATGAGGAAAAGAAGGCTGCCGAGGATGCTATCTGGGCTACCCTTGAGGTTGGCGCACACTACAACGGTATCGTTAAGAACCTTGTTCCCTACGGTGCATTTGTAGACATCGGCGGTGTTGACGGTATGGTTCACAACTCCGAGCTTTCTTGGAAGAGAATCAAGCATCCTTCCGTGGTTGTTTCCGTTGGTCAGGAGATCGACGTGTTCATCAAGGAGCTTGACGTTGAGAAGAAGAGAATCTCTCTTGGCTACAAGACGCAGGAGAATGATACTTGGTTCCAGTTCACCCAGAAGTTCGCAGTAGGCGACATTGTTCCCGCGAAGATCGTTTCCCTCATGCCCTTCGGTGCATTTGCTGAGGTTTACGAGGATGTTGACGGTCTTATCCACATCTCCAGAATCTCTACCGAGAGAGTAAATTCTCCCGCTGACGTTCTTTCCGTTGGACAGGTTGTTAACGTTAAGATCACCGAGATCGACGACGAGAACAGAAAGCTTGCTCTTTCTATCCGCGCTATCGAAGAGGCTGAGAAGAAGGCTGCTGAGGCTGAGGCAAGAGCTGCTGAAAAGGCCGCAAGAGATGCAGAGAGAGCAGAAGAGGAAAAGAGAATCGCAGAGGAAAGAGCTGATATGGCTCCCTACATTGTTGGTTCCATCTAATTTTGATCTATAAAAAATGCGTATGCAGATCCGTTTGGAAATGCATACGCATTTTTTTGTTATAGAGAAAGCTCAAACGCCGCCATGCCGTACGGCAGAACGTCCCCTTTTAAGCGCAACGTTTTTTCTTCAAGCACAGCCTCACAGCCTACACATTTCACCGAAGTATACGCTTTGTCTAAAGCGATAATCGGCGCAATGATCTCGTCAACATTCATATTAAACAAAGCAATCGACAGAGCGCTTCCCTCCTCGTTTTTTGCCGCTTGCATATAAAGATACGGTTGTTTTTTTATAACGGCAGGCAAGGAACGTCCGCAAAGCCATTCAATCGCACGAAGCATTTTCTCCTGACGATAATAGTTATTGAAGTAATTGAAATTATTCTTATCCGAATTATAAGCGTCTATGCAAAGAACGAAGAAACGCTGTGCATTTTTGTTTTCATAGAAATACGAAGCGGGACTATCCATCGGCTTAAAAATACTATCTACGATTGCGCGATCGGAAACCGAGCATTTTTGTGATGCAATCCCAAAAATACCGCGAATCTCATCATGATCGAAGCAAAACGATTCCCCCGAAGCGACAGCCGGCTCACAGGATAAAAGCCCTGTATCAAATCCTCGTGCCGAAAGGATTTTTGCGGCAACAGCATCTACGATCAAGCCGTTTTTCATATCCGATACCTCTATATATCTTGCATTCTCGCCAAATACTATGGTAGGATACTCCTCGCTCCGCTTGTAGACGGTCGGAATTGCATTTTCGCTTGCAAGCTTTTCCGCTACACTAAAATAGGTATTCCACGCCTTGGTGGCAATTCCCTGCTCATATTTCGCAGGAAACTCGTACTTTTCAATTTTATGCATCTGCTCAAAGATGCGAAGACCAACGTGCTTCTTCCCCTCAAACATCTCGCTAAGCGCTTCACGAAGATCTGCATTTCGAAGATGACGCTCCATATAACCGTTTTCATAATGATACGGGCGGTTATAATCCAGCATATATTTTAAGATGCCGTCCACCCCTCCCGATGCAATCAATGCAAGATCGAAGATCTCAAGATATCTTGCGGGAACCGCATATCTCGGCCTTGGATAAACGTCTCCTTCTGCAAAAAGCTCGATATCCTCACCGTCGCACCACGCCGCTTGCATTCGCGTATGCTCTATGGCATACTGAATACGTGAACCGTGATACGGCGCTCCGATCGTGCGAATGAAGGGCCTTGTTTTACCGGAAAGCGCTTTTGACAGAGCGATCATATCAATTCCGTCAAAATCCCACGTTGTGTACACCGCGCATGCGCCCATCCGGATTTTATCGTTTATCTCATCCACCGCTCTTCGAAGAAGCTGCGCAAAATCCAGAAGCGTTTCTCCCATCAGCTTCATCCAAGCAGAGCGATATTTGTTCTCTCCTCCGGTAAATGCAAGTCGCTCCATATCCTCATAGCGAACATCCTCCGAGAGACGTTCACGAAGAAGCTTCATATGTGCATCACAAAGGCATCCCATGTGATATTGGCGAATGTTTATCCTGAAATCATCATCGAACATAATAATATCGGGATTCATTCTCGCTATCGTTTGAACGGCATTTACGAAACAGGAACGAAAATTTTCATCCAACGGACAAAAGCCCTCCTGCGCTTCTCTTCCGTCCGAGCCGCGAATTCTTGTAAAGCTTGCAACATAATCCGAAGCCGTGCTATGCGCAAGCACGCCGCCATGACCGAATGCATCCATCCAAACGCCAACCTCAAAGCCCTCGGACTTAAAGGCGGAAATCGCATTTGCCATGCGCTCCGGAGCATGATACAGAAAGCTGTTGGTACGCGTAAAAGGCTCTGCGCAAAACAAAAAGACACGCTCCGCGCCTGCTTGCTTTAACTCATTAATATAATAAGAAACAGATCCATCGTTTAAGAGATCTATATTAATCGGAACCGAAAGCTTATACATTCGTGATCACCATCTCATTCTCTAAACACTTTAAATTCCTTGAATGATTCATAAAAAACGGTCTCACCTAAGGACGGATGAATGAATTTCTTTTTAATTCCCTCTTTCGACTTGATGCGAATGAGAAAAGATTCGTCGCCTTTTTCCCATTCCACAGAGATTGTGCCAAAACGGGAAGGCACAGTTCCCTTCGCATAAGAAAGATGCAATGTATGTGGCGCGATTACGATCTCTTCATCCAAACCGACTTTAACTCCCAGAACATTGGTTGCAAATTCATAGATCGGCGCAGAGCTCCATCCGTGGCATTCACTGCGCGGATCGTCCGGATTTTCGCACCATGATGTGCATCCGTTTTCAAGCATTTTGTACCAACCATGGAAAAACTGTGGCGTAAGATCGTATCTTCCAAGCTTCTCCAGAGCACGAAACAAGAGGAAGTTCCAAGAAAAGCCGTTTTTTTGGATATCTGCACGGAAGAGTCCATCAAGAAATCCGTTTAAGGTATTCTCATCATAGGCATCGGCAAGAATTGCAAGAATAGAGGAATGCGTGCTATAGGAAGTACTATGCGCACCGTCGCGGAAGATTCCCTTATCCTGATCGTAACACAAGGAACGAACCTTAGATAAGACTTCTGCTTTTCTTACAATATACTCCTCTGCCAAAGCAGTACGTTTTGCGGCGCGAGCAAGAAAAGCGGCATCATCCAGCGCTATGGCATAAAAGAGATTGTACAGCGTGTGTGCTTCGTCCTTTGAAACAGGAGGCGTGCCGTTTTCCCATTCGGGAACCCAGTCGAAGAAATCCCAATATCTCGTTCTTACCAAATACCCTTTTTCCTGTATTTGACGGTCAAAAAATCCGAGAATTCCATCCATAATTCCTATATTCTCGGTAGCAAAAGCAAGATCCTTACTGATCTCAACATACCTTTTCAGCATCAAAATCCAGGAGAGAGAATACGAAGGAATGATCTGCAATGCCCACGAAGCAGGATAAATAGAAAGAAGAAGGCCATTCGGTTGCTGCGAACGCGCGAATTCGGTAATACATTTTTTTATCAATCGAAGGTCACTGCTTAAAGCGGAAAGCACAGCAGTTTCAACCATACTGTCAAATTCATATTGCTGTTGCTCATAGTACGGGCAATCCGAAATGATTTCGTGCAAGCAACAAAGCATGGTATTCTCGGAAACCCGCCATATCTTATTCAGCAGAGGATCCGAGCATTCAAAGCTCCCCTCTATATCAAGCGGATAATGCACGCGACGCATCACCAATGACGAAAGCGCATCCGCATCCCCCTCGATGCGGATATAGCGGAAACTTCTGAACCAATAGGTTTCAAAAGCAATATCTTCATCAGCAGATTTCACGGTATCGTAATATCCGCGAAGGACGCCGCTTTCGTCATCACGGTGGTATTTTCCGTTTTCCGTTTCATAGCACTCGGCATATATCACCTTGACAGCGCTGTTTTTTGCAAGGCCGAACGAAACCTTTGCCGTGGTATATGCGCCCGCATCGTATTCTGCAAAACCATCACCCTTTCGTATCAAGCGAAGAGGGGACGCTTCTGCCGGGTAGATCATAGGAATCGGCCGCTCCTCCAAGATATAGGGATATGCCGCGCCACCCCGCGTAAAATATCCATCCGACTGAAAAATAGCACGGTCGCTTTCGATCAGCGGAAGATCGACATCCTTTTCGCTCGCATCGTAGCACTCATAAGGTGGCAAAGAACACATGCCGTGACACAGCAGAGCATGCCCGACAAGATAGCGACAGTTCCATGTAGCATCTGTGGAAATGACCGTCTGTTTCCCACATCCGACCTCTAATGCAAGAAGAGGCGTTGGCGTATCATACACAGTGGTAAAAAAACTCGTAGTATGCATAACCTTGACCGATATACGATTTTGGCCCTTTTTAAGATGTGCCGAAACACGGTCAAAGTATCTAACCTTTTCATGCGAACGGCAAGGGCCTTCGCAGATATACACTCCGTTGATATAAAGGATGTACCGAGAAGCGGCAAAAACGCAAAGCTCTGCATCAAGAGCAGCGGACAGCTCCACGGTCTTTTCAAACACATATACACCATCTGTTTTCGGTGCGTATTCCGGTCTTATAAAATATGTCATAATCCAAAAAACTCCTTAGTAAATTTACGCACATCACGCTCTGCGGCGATGATCTCTTCCTTCAAAGATACGTCACCCTCGACATATTTTTTAAGAAGCTCTCCCGATTTTTTGCAAAGCAAATTATGCTTTGGAAAATAACAACGAAGAAGAAAATGTACGTATTTTACATATTCAAATTTACCGCACGTACGCACATCTTCTCCTTTTGGCGCGTATACTGCCACTGTTTTTCCGTCAAAAACAGAATTTATAACGGGATTTCTATTATTATAGAAGCATATTGAATAAAGCTCGTCAAACGCTGAGCAACCGCCGAGCACGGTATGCGAATCGGATGATGCGACAACGGGCAGATTCTTTCTGCTCAGTGAATGATAAAAGGAAAGCTGCAGATCGTTCCCCTCCGGGGATGTGCCGCCAAAAACCTCAAGAGCATCGCAAAGCCCATTTTCCAAAACCGCGCGGCTCATAGCGGGCTGCACGTGATAGTGCTCGGGTAATTGCCAGAACGGATGCGGCAAAATCGCATACCCACCGCCGGCCTTTATCTCATCGTAAATCACGGCATTGAGAAGGTACTCCTCCTCATAAAGCTCCTCCGGAACGGGATATTTTTCTCTTGCGCGCGCAATATGCGCCTCTAAAACCTCAGGATCACTATTCAGAAGATCGCTGATTTGGTGATCCGCACCGAGAGAAACCATATGGATTAAGGCTGTGGCATTATGCACCTCTTCGCCCGGAAGGATATAAAGCGGCGATGCAAAGGAAAAATACTCCGTCAAGGCGCGCGCATCATTATATTTATAATGGTCTGTGATTGCGATAAGATCAAAGCCCGCTTCCCTGTATGCCGCAACGTGAAACTCAGGTGTTTGGCTTCCGTCGGAAAGTGTGGTGTGTATATGAAAATCTCCCTTCATGGGGATAGAACCGAACATATCCTCCGGCACGCAATAAATCGAGAGCCGAGCGCGTGTCTTCGGGAAGGAATCACACCACCACCACTCGGTTTTATCATCATCCTTCTTGCGAAGATAAATGATCCATTCCTGAAATCCGTAAAATTGATGCGTGATGCTAATAACACCACCTACAGGAGATACCTCACATACAGATGCACATTTTTCCTTGCCAAAGACGGAAAACATTTCAGAGCAATAATTTTCATCGCAATCCTTTGCAAGGATGCGAAGTTCATATATATCGCTGTCGCACAGAGGCTGCATAGCATCCGCCGCATAGATCCTGACGGTACTGATCTCCCCCGATTTTACAACCGAGGGACGAACGCAATAAGCAGTTTCATTTATGTATTCATGTGCGAGATACATGGAAAAATCCCCTTGTAAAAAAATTATTCTTCTCCGAGACAGTTGGTATGGTTGTAGGTCTTGAAAAGCTCACGCCAAACGTCGGTATGCGCTTCGCAATCCAAGAAGTGACCGAAAATATCGTTTTGCTCTGCCGTGGCATTCGGATTCTGCGCCCAAGCGAGCGCATTATAATAAATTTCCGAGCGCTCCTCGCAAAAAGCATGCCATCCCTTCTGCCAATCACCGTTTTTCAGTTCTTCGTTTCTCTTCTCGAAGGCGGCCATAATTTCTTTTGCATCCTCGCCCTCAGCAAGAGAAATACCGCAATCCAAGGCGCGAATCGGAGTAAATTCGATTTCATGGCTCTTGGTATCGTATTTTACACCGAGAGAGGTAAACCAGCCCTCCTCTTTAGAATTCGGATTTACAAAATGGAAGTTTCCCTGACCGTAGAGGATATGGCAACCTTCATACATTTCATAGCAACCGATGCAGTGGCTGTGCTGGCAGATCACAACGTCTGCACCGTTTTTCGCCATCGCGCGGCAAAGCTTGAAAAGACGAGGCGAGGGATAACGGCAATACTCTTTACCGCCGTGATAGATCACGATGACTCTATCGGCAGTTGCCTTCGCCTTGCGGATATCCTCCATCGTATCGTATTCATCATAAGGACGAGCACCCATACGGTTTTCAAGCGCATAGGAATACTCATGCTCGCAAACCGTGATAAATGCGATTTTCTGCCCATCACGCTCAACGATATAGTCCTTACGGGAATCCTCATAATTTTTACCCCAACCGGTGTATGCAATACCAACGCGTTCAAGAGCCGCGATCGTATCCTTGATGCCGGGAACGCCGAGGTCAAAGGTATGGTTATTCGAAAGACCGCAAAGATCCACGCCAACTTCTTTTAAAACGTCTGCCGCTTCAACCGGAGAAGCGAGATTCGGACCGAATTTTTTAATTGCACCGTCCGTCTCGGTCAAAGCGCATTCCAGATTGACAAAACAATAATCAGCATCCTTCATATAAGGAAGCACGTTGGTAAAAAGGTTTTCCGTATCCTTTGCGCGAAAGGCCTCTCTGGTGGCATAGACAGGGGCGGTATCTCCAAGAAGTAATGTTTTCATGTTTTTCTCCTTTATATACGATTTTAATATTGACTTTTATGGTTTTTATGATAATATTATAATATAATGCGCTATTCTTTTCAATATCTTATTTTATTCTCTTCCTATTTAATTTGCACTATATTAAGGAGCGGTCATGTCAGCCTATCTTGTGAAAGAGCTTTTGCATTATTGCAACGTTTCAAGAAAAAAGTCCACACATATTCCAAAATTTAAAAGTGATTACTATGATTTCACCTTCGTTTTAAAAGGGAGACTTCTCTATCGTGTGAACGGAGAGTTATTCGAGATGCGCGAAAACGATGCCATTTTTTTACCACCCGATACGGAAATAGAGCGCTACGAGATCAACGAGCCCGTAAAATACGTCAGCTACAATTTTATCGCCTATGAGGATGCAAGACTTCCGGAGGGACCGTTTTTAAAAGAGATTATTTCCGAGCAGATCTTAAACGTGGTCGCTTGCTTTTCTGCCAGCCATATCGCGCAAACGTATAGCACAAAGGAAAAGGTTATCAATCTTTTAAACTACATTCTCCATGAACTCAACGATATTCTGGATTTTAAAAGCAGCAATCCCCATATTATAAGGATTATTCGATATATTAACGAGTATATCACGGAGCCGATCACGCTCACCGACGTGAGCGACTATATTGGACTCACGAAGGAACACACGGCACATATTTTCAAGAGGGAGACCGGCATGACCGTTACAGAATACGTCAATCGCCGCAAAATGCTGATTGCAAAGGATATGATCTGCGGCACCTTGTATCCTTTACAGGATATTGCCGAGCGCCTCGGATACGAAGGATACAGTTATTTTTCTCGCGTGTTTAAAAAAGAGTTCGGTATTTCGCCGTCCAAAGTCAAACGCAATCAAAAGATATAAAAATGAGGCGCAAGTCGAAAAGATCGACTTGCGCCTCGTTTTTTTCAGTCAAGCTCTTTTTTACCGGTATAAAGCTCATAATAACGGCCGCCGAGAGCAAGAAGCTCATCGTGCGTTCCGCGCTCAATGATCTCACCCTTTTCAAGAACCATAATCGCATTGGCGTTACGAACCGTGGAAAGGCGGTGCGCAATTACAAAGGTGGTTCGGTTCTTCATCAGGCGATCCATGCCATGCTCGATGTGGCGCTCGGTTCTCGTGTCAACAGAGGAGGTCGCCTCATCCAAAACGAGGATCGGCGCTTTGGAAAGCGATGCGCGCGCAATATTCAGAAGCTGACGCTGACCTTGCGAAAGGTTTGCTCCGTCTCCCTCAAGCACGGTATCGTATCCGTTTTCAAGACGCATAATAAAGCTATGTGCGCTTGCCGTCTTTGCCGCCTCGATCACCTCATCGTCCGTAGCATCCAAGCGGCCGTAGCGAATGTTCTCTCTGACCGTACCGGTGAAAAGATGCGTATCCTGCAAAACCATGGCGATATTTTCACGAAGATATTCACGCTTATAAGCCTTCAAGGGCTTTCCGTCGATCGTGATGCTTCCCTCTTCAATATCGTAAAAACGGTTTAAGAGGTTAGTGACCGTCGTTTTGCCCGCGCCCGTCGAACCAACAAACGCGATCTTCTGACCGGGCTTTGCATACAGAGAAATGTTTTTCAACACCGTTTTCTCCGGAACGTAGCCAAAGGATACGTTTTCGAGTACAACGTGACCTAAAATGCCGCTATCCAATGCGTCCTCCGCATCGGGAATCTCGGGATCCTCATCCATAACCTTGAATACGCGTTCTGCACCCGCAAGTGCGGCAAAGAGAGCAGACACTTGCATAGAAAGCTGGTTAATAGGCATTGAGAACTGCTTGGAGTAATTTGCAAAAGCAGTAAGCTCACCGGGCGTAAATCCCTTGGTGCAGATCAGAATACCGCCGACTCCGAGCGTGATCGCATAGCATATCAAGCTGAGGTTATGCATGATAGGTCCTGTCACGCCGCCCCAAAACTGTGCCTTTTCCTGCTTCTCGCGAAGATCCTCATTAAGAAGCTCCATCTCCTCTACGCATTCATCCTCGTGGTTGAATACCTTAACGACCTTCTGACCGCTGATCGTTTCCTCGATATATCCGTTCACCGCGCCAAGTGCCGCTTGCTGGGCACCGTAATACTTCGCGGAATTCTTACCAATCACGCCTGCGGCAAAAATAAGCACGGGAATGAAAATTACCGTAACGAGAGTCAGCCATCCGTTTGTTGTCAGCATAAATATAAACGTGCCCACCAGCGTGATCACACCGCTGACGATAGAGGTCAAGGAGTTGTTCAGCATAACGTCGATATTATCCACGTCATTGGTAAAGCGGCTCATGATCTCGCCCGTAGGATGCGAATCAAAATAACGAACGGGCAGGCCCTGAAGCTTATTGAACAGATCGTTTCGAATATTTTTGATCGTGTTCTGCGAAACGGAAAGCATCAAACGCGATTGCACGTAGCTACCCACGGCAGAAACAAGATAAACAAAGCCCAAAACGATCAATGCCGCAAAAACGTAAACGGTTACGGATGCCGCAGTGCTCTTCATCAAGGATGTAACAAAGGGCATATCAACGAATGCAGAAATAACGGAATCGGCAAATTTCGCCGCCGGACTCGGATTTAAAACTGCCGAAGGATTGATCGCAAGTGTGATACGGTTGATGATCGGAACGATCAGGTAACCGCCGCAAAGAGAGGCCAGCGTTGTCAAAAACATACAGCCGAAGACCATAAACAGTCTTGCCTTGTATTTTCCGACGTATGAAAGGATGCGCGCAACGGTTTTCTTCACGTCCTTGGGCTTTCCCTTGCCGCGAGGGCCGGGGCCTCTGCCCATACCGCCGCCACGCAACGACTGCCCATGGGATACGCTGTTATATTGCTTACGAAGCTCAGATAACGTTCTTGCCACTGCCATTCTCCTCCTTCTTTTCCATCTGGGAATAATAGATCTCTCCGTATTCCGCGTTGTTTTCCAAAAGATATTCGTGCGTGCCTACGCCTGTGATCTGGCCGTCATTCATTACAACGATCTCATCAGCATCCTTAACGGAGCTTATGCGCTGTGCAATAATGATCTTCGTACACGCAGGAAGATCGCTTGCAAACGATGCACGAATCTGCGCCTCAGTTGCCGTATCGACCGCGCTCGTGGAATCATCCAAAATCAGGATCTTGGGCTTCTTGATCAATGCTCTTGCGATACAAAGGCGTTGCTTTTGACCGCCCGAAAGGTTCATGCCGCCTTTTTCAAGAACCGTATCGTACCCATCCTTAAACGCAGAAACAAATTTATCCGCCGCAGAATGCATGCTTGCCAAGCGAATCGCCTCATCGCTTGCCTGCATATCTCCCCACTTGAGATTTTCCGAGATCGTTCCCGAGAAAAGCAGATTCTTCTGCAGAACCATTCCGATACCATCGCGAAGATTTGTCAGCGTATAATCCTTTACGTTAACACCGTCGATCAACACCTCGCCGCTATCCACGTCATAAAGACGCGGTATCATGGAAACAAGCGTGGTTTTACCGCATCCGGTAGATCCGATGATGCCGACCGTTGCGCCGGGCTTTATCGTGAGATTGATGTCGCGCAGAACCGCTTCTTCGCTATTTTTATAATAACGGTAGCTCACGTTCTTAAACTCGATGCATCCTGCCTCGATTTTTCTGTCCTTTTCAGCACTTTCGGTATCGACAATATCGATCTTTTCATCAAGAACCTCGCAAATACGCTTACCGGATGCCAAAGCACGCGAGGTGTTCATAAGAAGGAACGTCACCATCATCAAGGAGGAAAGGATCTGCGTTGCATACGTAATAAACGCACTAAGATCACCGATCTGCATACCGCCGACCGTTGCATGCTCGGATAACACGATACCGTGACCGAACCAAATGATTGCAATGACCGCCGAATACATGAAGAGGTTCATAACGGGGCCCATATAAATCATTACCTTAACGGCGGACATACCGGCCTTTTTTAATTCATTATTATCGTACCCGAATTTTTCCTTTTCATGATCCTCGCGAACGAAGGATTTCACAACACGGACATTGGTTACGTTCTCACGAACGGTGGAATTCAGCTTATCGATCTTCGTCTGCATAAAGCCAAAGCGAGGAAAGCTTATTTTGATGAGCAACCCTATAACGACGAGCATCAGAGGAATAACAACCGCCAATACAATGGAAAGCTTCGGCTTGAGGGAGATCGCCATGATCACACCGCCGATCAGCATACCGGGCGAGCGCAATGCCATACGAAGCAGCATATTCACAAAATTCTGAAGCTGCGTTACGTCATTGGTCATTCTCGTGACAAGCGATCCCGTTGAAAATCTGTCAATATTCGCGAAGGAATATTTCTGAATTTTTGCATATACGTCTTTTCTCAGATCCGCCGCAAAATTCACGGATGCCTTTGATCCGAAATAAGCACCGCAAACGCCGCCCGTCATCATCAAAAGAACGATCGCCGTCAAAATCGCGCTGATACCAATGCTTTTGCCCACGGTAAGCGTTCCCGCCTCTCCGCCATTGATGATCGCCGCGAGAAGAATCGGCATAAACATCTCGCCGATGACCTCAACGATCATGCCCGCAGGGCCGAGAATGAATGATTTAAGATAGGGCTTTACGTATTTCATCCATCGTTTCATTATAAGGAGTCCTTTCTTTGTGTTTCTTTCTGACTTTTTTGAACAGGAGCGACGTATCTTCTCATGTTTTCCTGCATCTTTTCGAGAAAACGAAGATAACCTTCAAGCTCCTGCTCCGAAAATCCCTCAAATACGGACATATCCGCCTCAGAAAACAACCGACGGGTGAGCTTCACGAGATCTCTTCCCTTTTCAGTAATGCGGATCTCATTAAAGCGGTTATCCTGTCCGAGCGTACGCTCAATATAACCGTCGCGTTCCATTTTTTTCAAGGCGCCTGTCACCGCCGCCGGCGTAATATCCAAATGCGCGGCGAGCTCTTTTTGAGACGGAAGATGCTCATGCCTTGCAAGATGCATCAAAATCCGATGCTGTGTTCGATGCACGCCTGTTTCCTGTGCGCGACTGTCAATCAATGCACGGTGCAGATGATCGGTGCGGATCATCATCTCAACCGCTCGCATCCTTAATTCTTTTTCGTTTTTCTGCACGGTTCTCTCCTTCATTTAGTGCTTAACAGTTAACTACTTAACTATTTTATACAATTTTTTAAAAAATGTCAACCGCTATTTTCTATTTTACAGATTATACATATTATTTTATGTGGCACTTGACAAATACCGTTTTTTTCTGTATACTTTAGAAAAGATGTCAAAAAGGATGCGGATCATGTTAAATACGACGCTTTGCTATATTGAACGGGACGGAAAATATCTGATGCTCCATCGGATAAAAAAGAAAAACGATATGAATCACGATAAATGGATCGGGATCGGCGGAAAGCTGGAATCGGGAGAATCCCCCTTCGACGGTGCGATCCGCGAAATACTTGAGGAAACGGGACTTACCGTTTCTTCCATTGATTACCGAGGAATCGTAACCTTCGTTTCGGATGAATTCGGAACGGAATATATGCATCTTTTTCACACAAAAGCCTTTGAAGGAAAAATCAAGCCCGATTGCGATGAGGGAAAACTCGAATGGATCGAAAAGGAAAAGTTGCGTTCCCTGCCGATTTGGGAGGGGGATAAGATCTTTTTATCACTCCTCGATCAAAACGTTCCGTTTTTCTCCCTGAAGCTATGCTATAAAGGAGATACCCTCATTTCTCATGCATTGGAGTATAGCAAGCATGCTTGAATATAACGTTATTTATTCCATCCGCCGCACGATCTCTCTTTCATTCGATGAAAGCGGAATCCTTACAGTGCGCGCACCGAAGGGGACGAAGAAGCAAAGAATCGAACAAATCATTGAAGAGCATCGCGATTGGATTCAAAAGCATCGCGAACGTGTTCTGAAAAAAGCCGCATTGGAAGCCACGCTCACCGAAGAAAAAATCAAAGAGCTGAAAAAGGCCGCCAAGGAATATTTGATCCCGATGACCGCTTATTACGCAAAGCTTCTCGGCGTATCCTACGGTCGCATCACAATTACATCTGCAAAAACGAGATTCGGCTCCTGCTCATCCGACGGTAATATTTCTTATTCTTACCGATTGATGCGCTTCCCTCCCGCGGCACAGGAATACGTGGTTGTGCACGAGCTTTGCCACCGCATATATATGAATCACTCTGCCGCGTTTTATAAAAAAATCGAAAGCGTGCTCCCCGATTATAAAAAGCGAAAATCATTGCTGAAAATTATTCCCGAATAAAAAGAAAACATGAGATAGTTGCCGCAAAAAACGCATCTATCTCATGTTTTCTATATTGAATGATATTGGCCGTTAATCAAACGTAAAATGCGCGGGAATTCCGTTTTTATAAGTCACGGGAAGCTCTCCGAGAATCAAGGGAGCGAGATAATCGATGCACGCCTGCGTTACACCGTTCTTCTCCTCGTTCATATACTCTTCAGGGACGGATTTTACCGCATTTGCAATCGAAAGCACGTCCAGCGCCTCGAAATAAACCTCGTAATTTTCGGTTTCATAGCGCTTGATGCAGATCATCGTTCCTGTGCTACCGCGAAGCGCGAATCTTACGGCAGATTCACCCGTCTGCACCGACTCGGTGATATCCGTAAGAGAAGCAATATGCGATGCACATCTCTGCAAAAGACTGATCTCTATGGAACGAACCTTGCAACCGATTCTTTCCTTTACGATTCCCTCAAGTGCCTTGCCCGCGCCCGTCAGCTGAACGTGACCGAAGTTATCCTTCTTGCCCGAAGCGCTGATATAGTTACCGTCCTTATCGCGGATACCCTCGGAAACTGCAATTACAACGTTGGGATGACGCGCAAGCGCCTTCTTTACGTCCTCAATAAAGGAATCCACCGAGAAGGGGGCTTCCGGAAGATAAATATAGTCTACCCCGGCACCGTTGAGGGACGGAAGTGCTGCTGCCGTGGTAAGCCAACCGGCATCACGACCCATGATCTCAACGATCGTAACCGCAGGAATCTGATATACTGCGGTATCGCAAAGGATTTCCGAGATCGTTGTAGCGATAAACTTTGCGGCGGAGCCGAAACCGGGCGTATGATCCGTAGCGGCAAGATCATTATCAATGGTTTTCGGAACACCAATGGCGCGGATCTCATAATTTACGAGCTTTGCATAAACAGAAAGCTTAGCAACGGTATCCATCGAATCGTTTCCGCCGATGTAGAAGAAATAGCGAATGTCATACTTTTTGAAAAGCTCAAAAATTTTCTCGTACGTCGCATCACCGAGCACGGGAGCAGGAAGCTTCTTGCGGCAAGAGCCGAGCGCGGCAGAGGGAGTTGCTTCCAGCAAGGAAAGATCCTTCATATCCGCAAAAGCGCTATCGAGATCAATCAGGCGATCCTCTAAAAAGCCCTCGATACCGTTACGCATTCCATAGATTTTTTCAATATATCCGTCCGCCTTTGCCTTCTTTGCACCGCGAATAACGCCGCTCAAGGTAGCGTTAATTGCGGCGGTGGGGCCGCCGGACTGACCAACGATCAGATTTCCCTTCATGACATTTCTCCTTAAGAAATAAAATTATATCATAATTATACTATACCTTAAAAGAAATGTCAATCGTCAAAGCAAAAGAAGTTTCGCAGAAGTTAAATAAAAAAGCTAATTCCCGCTATTCTTCCCTTTTTCATGAAAATTTTTATCCAAAAGCGAAAGGTCCATCCGCGAAAGCGCCGCGCGCAAATATGCGTTTTTATCAAATCCGTAATCCAAAAAATAAGCATGCTCAAAAAGATCTACGCACAAAGCGGCGCGAAACGCATCCTTACCGTCTGTCGAAAACGCAACGTACGGATATCTCTGCCGAGAGAATATATACAGAAAGCAGTTTTTTTGCGTTTCGGCATATTCCGACAGAGCGAATAAAAAAGCATTCTCCGATCCGTATCCGCGGCAAGCGCTTTCACATCGCGAAAAATCTCGGCGAAAGGAAGAGAAAAACAACTCGTGTGACCGTATTTCCATATCCAAAGCATTACCTTTTTCCATTCCCATAGTTCGCCTTGCCATGAGCGACGATAAATACTCGCGGTGCAAAGAGAGCGCATGCTCGGAAATAAAGCTTCCGATTCCCAAGAAAAATCACCTCCATAGAAAAAAGCCCTTTATCCAAGGCTATGATAAAGGACTTTTTTTCGTTCATTTCAGAAGTTCTTTTTCAGAGAAGGTGTATTCGGATCCGCAGAAGCGGCAAACCGCAGTCAATTCTCTCGGCTTCCCTTCCGCTTCTTGCTCACAGAGCATGCGCTCGATCTCACTCTTCGCAAGTGAACGGATCTTTTTCAGCATGCGATCTGCGGAGCAATCACAGCGATAGGAGACCTCCAGCGTATCAAAAGGATCAAACGGAATATCCTCGAGTGCAATGGCGGCTATCTCCTCATTGGAAAGCCCCTTTTCGAAAAGCGAAGAGATATGAGAAAGCTTATCGGCATTACGTTCAAGCAAAGATACGGTTTCTTCTTCCGGGAAAGGTAAAAGCTGGATCAAAACACCACCCGCCGCAAGACAGCTTCCATCCTTGTCTAAGGATACGCCGAGCGAAAGAAGGGTTGGAACCTGCTCACTTTTTGCAAAATAAGTGGCAATATCCTCCGCAACCTCGCCGCTGACGATCTCGACCGTTCCGGTTTGCGGCTCACCGCTTGCAAGATCTCGCACCATAAATACCGTGCCTGCACCGATCGCGTTTCCGACGTCGGGCGCACCGTTTTTCTTTCTCGGCAGATCGGTCTCGGGATTTTGCACGTAAGCCTTCACGCAACCGTAATAATCCGCAACGGCAAGGATCTGACCAAGAGGACCTTCGCCCTTGAAGCCGACCGTCACGCTGTCTCCCGCTTCGGGAAGCATGCTTCCGATCATGGATGCCGCCGTAACGAGACGGCCGAGAGCCGCCGTTGCCGTCGGTGCGGTTTTATGGGTTTTGATCATTTCATTTATCATATCACGGGAATTGATCACCAGAACGCGTGCGCTTCCGTCTCTCGTCATTCCGCGAAGCATCATAGAATTTTGTTTATTTTCCATCGTATTCTCCTCACTTTTTGCATCTTGCAACGATATAAATGCGCTCCGACATATCGCTTGCCGCGTTAAAATCAAAATCAGAGTATGCACCGATAAATTCAAAACCGGTATCGCCAAGTGCGCGGCGCAAGCTCTCTAACGTATACATTTTTTCGCTTTGCGTTTCCTCCGAACGGATATATCTTCCGTCACGCTCTTTAGAAAACAGCGTAATAAAGAATTGGCAAAGCTTGCTTTTTTCATTGTACTCATTTTCCCATACGCAAAAATCATCCCCTTCTTCAAAAACGTAGGTTTGATTTGCGTAAAGCGTTTCAAACTTCGCTTTTCCGTTCACGTCAAAAATGAAAAGACCGTCCGGATCGAGATAATTATGTACCAAGGAGAAAACGGAAAGAAGCTCCTTTTCCTTCGTAATATGATTGAGCGTATCCAAACAAGAAACGATCGCTCCCATCGTGCCGTACAGCTCAAAGCTTCTTATATCTTGGCAAAGCCAAAGGATGCGATCCGAAAGCCCTGCATCGTAAGCAGCCTCTCGCGCTTTGCCGAGCATATTGACGGAATAATCAATTCCCGTCATATCATAGCCCTTTTCGGCAAGAGCGAGTGTCATTTTTCCCGTACCGCATCCAAGATCCAGAACAAGCTCCGGGCGTTTTTTCATTTCTCTATCGAATATCTTTTCTAAAAAGTCAGCCCAAGCACCGTAATCCAATTCGCTGTTGATCCGATCGTAAAATTCCGCAAGAAGATCGTATATCATTCGTTTTCCCTCCTTATCGTTTTATATCGCAAAGCAATTTCATCCAGCCGCAAGCGATCCTCCGCATACGCACGGCGAAGAAGCTCGGGCGGTATAAATTCATCGTATTTATCGTATACGGGGCATTCGGATGCACCGACAAGGCACTCCTTATCCTCTCCTATACCGTCAAGAATCTCTGCAATACCCGCCTCCAGATTTTCCGCCGCATCGGGGCGCGCCTTGAAGGTAATATAACAGCATCCTTGCGATTCTATATCCGAAATACCGAGCCGCGAGGCATAGGTTTTTAAAAGGCGGCGCAAAGTGCGGAAGGAAACCGTACCAAGCCAAGGAAAGAGAACGTAGCTCTGGCCTCCCAGAGAAACGAGGCTTTTCTTGGCAAGTCCCGCCTTAGCGGCAAGATGCCTTGCATCTGCAAGGCGCACAGCGGTGTTTTCGGTTAAAAACGGATACGTCTTGTCCGAAAGAAGGATGCGGCGCATGGCAACCAGAAGCTTCGTATGGATCTCCCCGCCGTCTCCCGGCCAGGAAACCTCCATTTTGCCGTTCACGCGGTGAACGAATACGAGCCTTCGCGCAACGTCCAGATCCTCGACCTCCCAAACGCGCCCTGCAAGTGCAAAGCGATCGCCTGCGGGAGGCGGTGTTGTGATCGTTCCGATCTCTTCGCTGCCACACCGCACGGTGAAATCCTCGCTGTCCTGAAAAACGGCATAGAACTTATAATTGTTCAAGATACGCTCTCCCGCAAGACCGATAATCAAGGTCTTGGTTTCGGTGAGCTCAAGATATTCGGTATTGATCATCGAAACCAGACGCGCCTTGTACACATCTTTCGGAAGCGCGGAAAGCGGCGGCAAGGAAAGAAGACTCGCCGCAAGCTCGGCGGGCGTTTTTTCGCCCTCAGAAGCGAGCAGACTCAAGGTCTGGTGAAACGCAAGACTTAACGGCATATTCTTTACGCGCGGCGGTTCAATAAATCTCTCCTCTGCATAAAGATCAACGATGGCCAAGCCGCGCAGAAGATCCCATGGGATAAGCTGAGGTAAGGGGGCATTTGGCAGAGGCGTCGCTTCCCTATACACCATGATCATCTCAGGCGGCGAACCGCGGCGGCCACTACGGCCAAGCCTTTGAAGGAAGCCGGAAACCGTGGTGGGTGCTCCTACCTGTGCCACCCGTTCAAGGCGACCGATATCAATACCAAGCTCCATCGTCACGGTTGCGCAGGTAACGGCGCGCGTAATGCTCTCATCCTTCATTCTTTGCTCGGCATCCTCGCGAAGAGATGCGGATAGGTTACCGTGATGGATAAGGAATATATCCTCCTCGCCTCTCGCGTGCGCAATTTGGCGCAAGGTCGCGGTCACGTACTCGGTTTCCTCTCTCGAATTGGAGAAAACGAGCGCTTTGGAATCCGAAACGCAGTCATAAAGATATTCATATCCGGGATCTAAAACAGCCGTTCCGCCATTGTTTTCCTCTGTCGGCCGAAGGGTTTGCTTTTCTCTTTGATCCTCCACGTAAAAATGTGCCATGCCAAGCCGCCACTTCAAGGGCAAGCGCGGCACCTCGGGAGCGATACAGCCACGACCGCTACCGGCGCTGAGCCAAGCCTCGGCCACCGAGGTATCGCCAATGGTGGCACTGAGTCCAACGCGGCGCGGATGGTATCCGATGAAGCGAGCAAGGCGAGCAAGCAGACAAAGGATCTGACTGCCGCGATCCGAGCCGATCATCGTGTGGATTTCATCCAAGACGATAAAGCGAAGCGCACCGAAAAGGCGGCGAATATCGTTCGGGCGGCGTATCAAAAGCGATTCAAGCGATTCGGGGGTGATCTGCAAAATGCCGCTCGGATTCTTTAACAGATGGTTTTTGTGCGAAGCGCCGACGTCACCATGCCAATGATACACCGCTATGCCGGATGCATCCAGCACCTCGCCGAGACGAAGAAACTGATCGTTGATCAACGATTTCAAAGGCGCAATATACATAACGGCGACAGAATTTTCCACCGGTCTTTCCGAAAGTTCCGTGAGGATCGGAAAGAAGGCGGCCTCGGTTTTTCCGGAAGCGGTGGAAGAGGCAAGAAGGAGATTTTCATCACTTTCAAAAATTGCGTGTGCGGCCGCCAGCTGGATAGAGCGAAAGCTCTCCCAACCATGAGAATAAATGTATTCTTTTATAAACGGAGAAAATCTCGCGAACACCTTATCTGCTTCCGTCATTCTTTCTGCCTCGTTTTATATTTCTATATCAAATATTGTAACAGTTTTTTTCGTGGGTGCATCTTCTTTCGGAGGAACGCTTTCTTTCATAGAAATTTCAGGCGCAACGCTCGACATTCCCTTTAAAAGCTTCTCAAAGGAGGCCTCGGGATTGTCACGCAGGATATTCAGCAGCGTTAAAAAATCGCGAATGATCTCACGCGGCGTGATCATATCCTCCGCACCGATCTTACCGAGCGCACAGCTCATAAAGTGCTCGATCTGCTCGGTGGAAAGCACGGGTGCTCTCTCCCCCTCCTTTTGCTGATAAAGCTTGTAAAGGCGTACGACGAGCGCAAAAAGCTCATTATCCGAAAGGCGGCGCAGACGGATTACGGGAGATGCAAGGTTGCGATAACCGAGCTCGGTATAGCGAGAATCACACAAGCGAGAGCGCAACGCCTCATAGCTGAAAAGACCACGGCGCGTATCCTCCAAAAACTGCGGAACGCCGCCGATGATCACGCCCATGCATTTTGCCTTTCCCTGCAAGGTATCGTTAAAGATCGAAAGAAGCTTTTCGTAGTTTGCTTCTCTGGAAATACGGTTGGGAATTTTATAAAGATTTACACACTCATCAATAAAGAGCAACAAGCCCTTATAGCCAATCTTCACCGAAAGCGCGGCAAACAGCTTGATAAAGTCATACCAATTATCATCCCCGATGATATAGCTTACGGAGAAGCCGAGAGCATTCTTCGCCTCGGTCTTGGTTAAAAATTCACCCCGCAAAAAACGCAAGCAAGCGCTTTTTCGCTCTTCGTTCTCATCAAGCTCCGCCGTATAGTATTCGCAGAGCACGCGGGCAAAATCGAAACCGCCCACGTCGCCCTCCAGCTCGGAAAGCATTTTATATACCTTTTTTTGAAGCAAACGGGAAAATTCCGCATCCGACGGCAAAACGCCCTCTGCAACGATCTCGTTTTTCAAATTCACAAAATAACGAGAAAGAATAAGAGCCAATGCTCCCCCCTCGGGAGATGCGGCGGATGCCATGTTTGCAATCAGTTCCCTATAAGTAGCAAGTCCCGCGCCGTTGCCCGCAGTCAATCTTCGTTCGGGAGAAAGATCGGCATCGGCGGTTAAAAAACCGCGCTCCAAAGCATGACTTCGGATCAACTGGATCAAAAAGCTTTTTCCGCTACCATAGCGCCCGATCAAAAAGCGGCAAAAAGCGCCGCCCTCGGCAACGGTATTCAAATTTTCAAGAAGCGCCGCAATCTCATCGTTGCGACCAATCGCTATATAGGGCGCACCGCTACGCGGCACAACGCCCGCACAAAGTGATGCGATCAGGTTGTTCAGTATCCGTTTCGGTACTTTTACGTCTGTGCTTGTAACCACTCTAAAACTTCCTCTCTGTAATCCTCGATCAAAGAAATGCCGCTTGCATTGATTTGCAGGACGATATCTCCGATCCTCTCAATAAATATCTCATTGATGCGCTCCGCAATCGTCTCGGCAGGCAGAACCGCATCGGCGGCCGCGCGGCGCATCGCTTCGCTATCGCCATCAAGAGCGGCGCAAAGAAATGCATTCTGCGGGGCGTTGGACTCATCCTTCGGCAAAACGGGGGGCGCTTCTATCAAATCTGGCGCATTTTCCGTTTTTTCTTCCCAAGCCTCCACAGTCGGCACATCCTGTGCGCTATGCATCTGCGGCTCTTCATTCACTTCCGTATCCACGAGAAGCCACGTATTTTGCCAAGAGCTTTTTTCTATGCTCTCCGCACCGGCAAAGGACATTTCCTGTTTCGGTGCATCATAAAGAGTTTCATACGCCTCTCTTTGTGCCTCGCGGCGCTTTTGATTAGCAAGGCGAAACGCATCGGCAAAATATGCATCGATCAATTGCTTATCTTCCTTGCAAAGATGCTTAACGGCGAGGCGGCTCTTCACGGAAAGCGCAGCGCGCAGGCAGTTTTCTACGTATTTCAAGGCACTCGTCACACGGTCACGCAAGCCGTCCGAGCGGCCAAGAGGATAATATTCAATTTCGATGCGGCACTTCACGCTATGCGTGCAAAGGGAACACGGAAAAGCATCGCGCGAAAGGCGCTCCGCCACGGTATCTGCGGAAAACAAATCGCCTTTTTCCCAAAGCGAGCGCAAAACAGGAAGCATCGCACCTTCAATATGCTTTTTATACATATCGCGGTCCGCGCCACCCGCATAACGCCCCGTGCGCCAATCGTAATCCGAAAGGCACGAAAGAAGCGCCGTAATCTCCCCTGCATTCTTACTGTAAATACTGCCAAGATAAAATTCCTTGAAGGAGGTAGCGTCGATAATATCGTAAATGAAATCTTCCAAAAGTGCCGTGGGCGCATCCAAGTGATGCACAATGCAATAATCCTGTACCCATACGGAAAAATACCGATCGATCGCGGGGATTTGCTTTCGATAGCACCGCCAAAGCTCACAGAGAAGCGCGATTCCCTCTTTGGCAGGAATCTTTTCCGGAAGATTTAAGATTTCGTATACGTAAAGATAGAGATACGAAACGTCCGCTTTAAGCGAATAATTCCCTTTCCGTATCTCGGATCGCAAATAAAAATAATAATTTTTCTGCTCGCGACTCATTTGAGAATATTGCGGCATATATGAGTAAAAGGAAACAAAAGGCGATGGTTCCGCCGCAACGTCATAATAGAGCAAGGCGGCTTTACGAAAGCTTTCGTAAAAATCGTATCCACCCTTGAAGCGGCGCACGGTTACCTTGCGGATCAAGGGATTGGAAAGCGGCACGTACGTGCTTTCCTCGCTTTCTCCGCCGCGAAGCGAAAGCGTTAACTTGCTATCGCCCGACGTGCCATCTCCCGCAATATCAACCTCTTTTGTTTGCCGTTCTGTGCTGAAGCGCGGATGCGGCTTTTTTGCATTTGGAGCAAGCTTATCAACATCCCAAAAATCATCCCGACGGTCAAACGCCATACCCTCGCCTCCTTTAAATTCGTATCCTTTATTATAACAGAAAAAACGTTTCTTGTCAATGTTTTTTATGCAAAAGATGTGCTATTCCTACATCTCCCTTACAATATACCTCCGGCAGTACTCGCTTGCCGTCAGCTGCTCGTTGTAGATCTGCCATACAGCCTCTGCCACCTGCTCGCGCGTTTTCTCCATCGCCATATCTGCCATCGGGAGCTTCTTCACGATATCGTAGATCTGATCCTTGGAATAAGACTTCGCCTTTGTCAGATCCGCAATACGCTTCTTGTATTGTCCGACACTCATCGTTCCCGCCGTTCTCGGCAGAGTTGGCTCTCCCATTTTCGCAGGATCGATTTCTTCCATGGAGTAGCGAATATCGCTTTTCTTGGGATTGAAACGCTCGGAAAGCGGAATCACGTTGCCTTCATCGTCATAGGTTACAGGATCGGCGGATTTTAACTGTGTTGTATCGCGCACAAGAGCAATCACGTCCTCCCAATATACCGATGAGGTAGAAATATCTTTTTCGTCGGTAACGTTAGCATAAAAGCCTCTTACATATCCTTCGTTCTCTAAAGCTTCTCCTATGCTACCAATGCCGTCATATTCCTCTCCGTTCCACTCATAGTATCCGTTATCGTTCTGCTCAATGCCGAGCTTTTCAAGCGCATAACCGACAGCCTCGTCCCAATTGCTTGTTACATAAACGCCTTTTCCAAGCGCACCGTCGTTTGACTCAAACTTATAAAATCCCTTTGCGCCCGAGCCGTGATACATTTTTATAAGCGTACCATCGGCTTCCTCGCCCTTATTAATAGCCTTCCCCTCACGCAAAATAGAATCTGACATCATCCTATCCGCCGCCTCATCCACCATCCTCTGTGCCGTTACCATATCTCCACGGTTGACGGCAGACATATAGTCGGCATCCATCGAAGCGCGTTTTCCGCTTTCGGAAGATTTTTTTGAAGAAATTTTGTCGGAGGTATTGACTTTGGGCTGGTAATCGGATATACTATTATCAGAAGCTTTCAAGCCATACGCTGCAGCAATTGGCGCTGTACCGTCACCGACTTGAAGGCTTTTCTTTTTTATTCTGACGAGATTTCCTTTTTGTATTTCCTTTTGTAGATATGATCTCAACCCCTCTTTACCAAATACAGTTGCGACCTTGTTTGTTTCAACGACTACGCTATGATAGTCCGCGTATTCATTGATGTATATAGGCACATTTATGGTATTTCCATCTGCATCTTTGATTTTCGAAATCAAAAGAAAATACTTTTCTCTGCGCTGAGGATTCTCAGCGTTTTTTGTTCCGCGATAAGCTTCAGAAACGTTATCTAAATCAGATATAACCTCAATAAACTTTGGTTTACCTAAACCGTGGTAATTGATGCCTTTGCCAATTTTATACCCTTTAGATATTGCTTCCTGTTCGGTAAATATATTTTCCCTCACGTGTGAAGGCTTCATATACAAGGGAAGATTCCTAACGCCCTTTTGTGATAATAGGATATCTGGTGTATTTTCGGTTAATTTAACATGGTTGCGATAAAATTTATTTTTTAGCGCATTATCAATTTCCGACTCAAGATTTGCATTCATTGCAAACCTCTTCGCCTTCTTATCCCCTGCAAGCCCTGCCTCCGCGTTTCTGCCGTAGTTGCGAGCGGTGAAGGCATCGAACATGGCCTTAAATTTGCGAAAATGCCGTCTTGCTTCCTTGGAGAGCTTTTCGTCCGTCGAATAGTATGCGGCGGACTTCGTGAAGAAGGAGATGAGCTTCTGCTTCAAGGTCGGCTTTTCGCCGAGAAGAAGATCGATCGCGCCCTCCGTGCCAAAGATGGCCTCCGCGTAGTATGCAGATGCTTCATCCAAGGCGAGGGCTTCGTCCACATTTCCGTTTTCGTCCGCATAATATTTGCGGATCTCTTTCCACATCTTTTCCGATACCTTTGCATCCTCGTCAATGAAGTATTTGACCTCGCCGTTTTTACGGTAGGAGCGCATAGCGTGAGAAAGCTCATGGATCAAAAGAACGGTATGCTTTTTCTTGGTTTCGGGATTAACTACGATACGGTTGTTTTCGGGATCATAGAAGCCTGCGTGATATACGTCCGCTCCTGCCTCGTTTTTGCCCTTGTAGCAAGCCTTCTTGTCAAAGACGATATCCAAGCCCGTACGTGCCGAAACGCGAGCGTAGGACAAAGCGTCGGCCTCGGAGATGCCATTAGCCTCTGCTTCACGGAAGATCTTGCGGATCATGCTCTTATTGGCTTCGGAAAGACCGTCATAATCCTTGATCTTCTCCTTTGCAAGCGCATCAAAGCGCTTCGCTTGCTCCTTCGCCTCGTTCGCCGCCTTGATTTCTTTGACCGAGGGACGGGATTTTTCTTCCGAAAATTCATTTTCAAAGGCGGTTTTTGAAATCTTTTCGTCTTTTATTTCAATTTCCGCATCAGAACTGAAATTTTCACTTGTTTTTTCACTTGTTGCATTGGTGGTTTCACTTGTTGCACTCTTGCTCTGCCGATATCTTGCAAGCTCGGCGTTTACCTCGGCTCTCGTCATATCCCTTGTGACGTTGCCGGTCTTGTAATCATAAACGAGGAAGGTGTCACCCGTTCTCGCTATGGCGATATTGCTATCCGCATCGGCATAGTGCTTCACGTCACCGTTCGCAAGCGCGATCCCGCGGGGAATGCTTTTCGGCTTGCTATCGGCCAATTGCTTCATCTTTTCGATCTTGGCCGTTTTCTGCCCCTTTGTTGCGACGGTTGACAAAACGACAGCATTCGTGTATAATATAACAAACAGCAATATTAGAAAGGAAAACGCGAGAGATGAAGCACACGGAAAAGGCACCGGCAAAGATCAATCTATATTTAAACGTGACCGCGAAGAGAAACGACGGCTTTCACGATATTGAAAGCGTGATGCAGACCGTGGACCTATGCGACGTTTTGCATTTTGATTTTTTCCCTGCTGAAGAAACGAAGATCTCGCTTTCTTTTTCAAAGCCTTGCAACCTTCCGACCGACGGAAAAAACCTCATAGTGCGCGCCGCAAAGGCATTTTTGGAGGCGGCAGGCGAAACAGCCGAGATTTTGATCCTTCTGGAAAAGAACATTCCGATGGCGGCGGGGCTTGGCGGAGGATCTGCCGATGCGGCGGCGACACTTCGTGCGCTTGACACGATGCTCCCCGGTACGCTCTCTAAGGCGGCGCTCCTTGAGCTTGCGGCTTCGCTTGGAAGCGACGTTCCCTTTTGCCTTCTTGGCGGACGCGCTCTTTGCTATGGGCGCGGCGAGGAAATGGTTGCGCTCCCAATGAAAGAAACTTATTTCGGTGTTCTCGCCAATACGGACGAGGAGGTTTCCACCCCCAAAGCATACGGAAAGCTGGACGAAATTTATCACAACTTTGATAAAAGCACACTTCTCCCCGAGGATCTATCCGAAAGAGGAGCGCTCAAACACGTACTAAATGGAGAGATGCCGCCTTGTTATAATATTTTTGAGGAAGCGGTTCTCCCTCTATGCAAAAAAGCGCAGGCGGCAAAGGTGCTTCTTTCCGCAATAGGAGCAGACGTTTCCATGATGAGCGGAAGCGGCCCTTCCGTTTTTGCCCTGACAAAGGATATCGCGCTTTCTGAAAAAATGCAAAAAGCCTTACTTTCCCGCGGATACAAGGCGGTGCTTTTCTCTTTTTGATATTTTTATTTTAGCGTAAAGTTTTTTTGCAAAAAACTATTGACAAATCGGGCGTTTTGTGCTATCATATTATGGCGCGGTGATATGCCCCTGTAGCTCAGTAGGTAGAGCACTTGACTTTTAATCAAGGTGTCCGGGATTCGAGTTCCCGCAGGAGCACCAATAGAGGCTGTTTCAAATTCGCTTTGAAACAGCCTTTTTCATACTTAAAAGACTTTTAAATACAAGGGAGGAAATGAAAATGTCCGACTTCAAAATTGAAACCAAATGCGTACAAGGCGGTTATACCCCCGGAAACGGAGAGCCCCGCCAGATTCCCATCGTGCAGAGCACGACCTTTAAATATGCCACCAGCGAAGATATGGGCAAGCTCTTTGATCTTGAGGCCTCCGGCTATTTTTATACAAGACTCCAAAATCCTACCAACGACTACGTTGCCGCAAAGATCTGCGAGCTTGAAGGCGGTACAGCCGCTATGCTGACCTCCTCCGGGCAGGCCGCAAACTTCTATGCAGTTTTCAACATTGCATCCTGCGGTGACCACGTGGTTGCTTCCTCCACCATCTACGGAGGAACCTTCAATCTCTTCTCCGTCACGATGAAGAAGATGGGAATTGAATTTACCTTCGTTGCCCCTGATTGCTCCGACGAAGAGCTGAATGCCGCATTCCGCCCCAATACCAAGGCAGTCTTTGGCGAAACGATCGCAAACCCCGCTTTGACCGTTCTTGATATCGAGCGCTTTGCAAAAGCCGCACACGCGCACGGTGTTCCGCTTATCGTGGACAACACCTTTGCAACGCCTATCAACTGCCGCCCCTTTGAATGGGGCGCAGATATCGTTACGCACTCTACGACGAAATACATGGACGGACACGGCGCGGCTGTCGGCGGATGCATTGTTGACAGCGGCAAGTTTGACTGGACCAAGCACGCAGATAAATTTCCCGGCCTTTGCACGCCGGATGACAGCTATCACGGCGTTACCTATACCGAGCGTTTCGGCCTTGCCGGCGCATTCATCACCAAGGCCACCGCACAGCTGATGCGCGACTTCGGCTCTATCCAATCACCCCAGAATGCTTTTATTCTGAATCTTGGTCTTGAGAGTCTGCACGTACGTATGGCGCGCCATTGCGAAAACGGTCTTGCCGTTGCAAAGTTCCTCGCTTCCGATGACAGAATTGCATGGGTTACTTATCCTTCCCTTGAAGGCGATAAGTATTACGAAATCGCAAAGAAGTATCTCCCCAATGGCTCTTGCGGCGTTGTTTCCTTCGGCGTGAAGGGCGGAAGAAAGGCGGCTGAAGCCTTCATGAAGCATCTGAAGATCGCCGCTATCGAAACGCACGTTGCCGATGCGCGCAGCTGCTGTCTGCATCCCGCCAGCGCAACGCACAGACAGATGACGGACGAGGAGCTCATTGCCGCCGGCGTGAGCGCGGATCTTGTGCGTCTTTCCTGCGGTATTGAAAACGCGGAGGATCTCATTGCGGATATCAAGCAGGCACTCGATGCCATCAACGCATAATTTATTGGAGAAAAACTATGCCTATTAAAATTCCAAACCAACTCCCCGCTACGCAAACGTTGCACGAGGAGAATATATTCGTTATCACCGAAACGCGCGCTACCACGCAGGACATTCGCCCTCTGCGCATCGTGATGCTTAACCTCATGCCGCAGAAGATCACGACGGAAACGCAGATTGCACGCTTGATCGGTAACACGCCTCTTCAGGTAGAGCTTGAGCTTCTGCAGACAGCCACGCATCAGTCGAAGCACACCTCCGCCGAGCACATGCTCGCTTTCTACAAGACCTTCGACGATATTAAGGATCAAAACTTCGACGGCATGATCATCACGGGCGCTCCCGTTGAAAACCTCCCTTTCGAAGAGGTTGAATACTGGGATGAGCTCTGCGAGATCATGGAATGGAGCAAAACGCACGTAACCAGTACGCTTCATATTTGCTGGGGCGCACAGGCGGCTCTCTATTATCACTACGGCGTGCAGAAATATCCTCTCAACCAAAAGCTTTTCGGCGTTTTCGAGCACACGCTTGATTACAAGCGTTCCATTCTGTTCCGCGGATTTGACGACACCTTCATGGTTCCCCATTCCCGCCACACGATGAATCGCCGCGAGGATATCGAGGCAATTCCCGGCATTCGCATTCTGGCAAGCTCAAAGGAAGCGGGCGTTTTCGTCGCTTCCACCGACAAAGGCAGACAGATTTTCGTTACAGGACATTCCGAATACGATGCGGACACGCTGAAAAAGGAATACCTGCGCGACAAGAACCAGGGACTTGACATTCAGCTTCCCAAAAATTATTTCCCCAATGACGATGATACGAAAGAGCCCATCGTTTGCTGGAGAAGCTGCGCAAACCTCTTCTATTCCAACTGGCTGAACTACTTCGTTTATCAGACGACTCCCTTTGATATTTCGAAGATCAATTAATGATTAAAAACAAAGAAAGCGCCCGCGCCGTGCATATCGCATCGGTGCGGGCGTTCTTTATGCTTTTTGTCAGGCTTCGCTTGCAAGCGTCTTTCTGTAAGCGACAGGGCTTACGTCCATATACTGCTTGAATATCTTATGAAAATAGTTCGGATTGCAGAATCCGATCTCCTCTGCAACGGCGGCAACCGAGAGGCGCGGATTTTCAAGAAGCTCCAACGCGCGGTTTACGCGAAGACCGTTAATATAATCGATCGGAGTTTTTCCTATGGACTCCTTAAACATTCTGGTAAAATAATCCGGAGAAACCATCAGCTTTTCAGCAAGATCGTCTATGTAAATCTTTTCCTTATAATGCTCCTCCACATATTCGATCACGGGGCGCAAGCGCAATACGTTATGATAGACCATGCGCTCGGATTCATCCTTCGAGCCGCAGTAATGCCTGAGATATGCGGTCATCATAAGATAGATATTGGCGCGGATAGGAAGCTTATAACAAACGTCCTTTGCGACAAACTCCTCGTAGGATTCTGCCATGTATTGCTTGAGGATCGGATAGATCGGATGCGTTTTTCCAAGAGGTGCAATGCGGTTGCGAGACTGCACGTGGAACATATACAGAATCTCCGTATCAAAATGCGCCATATTCTCTTCAAGGATCGAGGATTCGAAGACAAGACCGCGAAGATTCGCAAATCCTTCAGAATCCACACGGTGCGTCAGATCCGCAGGAATAAAAACAAAATCCCCCGCTTCCGCTTCAAAACGCTCTGTGCCGACGGAAATCATTACCTTTCCCTCCAGCACTTGAATAATCTCCATGGAGTCACAATGCTTATGCGCGCCGATGATACAGCCCTCGCCACTTTCAACATACATGGAAAATGGCATTTTAGACTCTCTTTTCATTTTACACCTCTAATGATATTTTAATAGAAGGTTGCGACCTCCTGCACAGGCTTCTCCGCCATTGCAATTTCTTTCACGGTAAGGACGGGGCCTCGACCGCGATAAAGCTTCGAATATTCCTCTTCAAGCGTTCCCTTTACGGTTACCCAATCCCTAGTCTGAAGCTTCAATTTTCCCATTCCCTTTGCAACAACGCCACGATACGCAATATCTGCCTCACAGCAGGTCATCACGTGGCGACCGATCGCAAAATGCCCCGTAGGAAGCACCTTATCCAATGCAACGATACCCTTGAACACAAACGTTTTTCCAAAATACTTTTCGGGTTCCTCGGTCATATCTCGGTAGAAGATAGCAAAATCCTCATCCTTGATCTCAACCACAGCAGCAGAAAGATCGTAAGGCAAGGGATCCTCAATGTCGTCAAACGATATTTCACCCTGAAGATCCTCATAGCAGATATTCGCCCTACGGCTGACACCGCGCACAAGCTTATGCAGTGCCATTTTGTCAACAGAATCGCTATAGCGGTTAAACACCACCATTTCGGCACTCGTCAGCTTGTCCACCGTCTGCTGGCGCATATTGGCATTATAATTCAGTATCGTAGTGGCATCCGCAATCAAGATCTCCTGAAAAACCTTGAAGTTTTCGGGAAGCGCATTATAAATGCTGTCAAGCGACCACATACCGTTATACTCCACCACAACGATCTCTGCTCCGGCGCGCTTCTGCATAGCGGCAATACGGTCCGGAGTCAGCATTTGCTCATCGTCAAAGGTGGCAAGCTTCACGTTGGGGGGAAGCACGTCCGGATCATATTCCTCCTCGCCCTCTTCGCAAGCAATCAGAAGATAAGGGCGCTGTCCGTCATTAAAATTCGGATCGTGTAATGTTTCAATAATAAATTTCGTTTTTCCGGCTTCCAAAAAACCGGTAAACAGATATACGGGAATTTCCATGTTTTATACCTTCATTATAAAAGTCAATCAGCAAGCTCAAAAAGAACGGTCAGCTTCTCTTCGTTGATTCCGGCACCAATTACACAAAGGCGGCCGATAACGCCCGCGCCGCCGATCCTGACGTCGGGCTCGCCGGGTACGTAATCGAAGTGCAACCATAAGCCGTCCTCGGCGGGAACGATTCCCTTTGCACGAAGAACCATACCGTAAGAGGGATCCTCGGCAAGTGTTTCCAAAATAGCGGTCAAGCCTTCCTTGGTATATTTATGCGTGGTTTCCTTTCCCCAGCTTTGGAACACCTCATCCGCATGGTGATGATGGTGACCATGGCAACCGCATTTACACTCCTCGCCATGATCGTGGTGATGATGGCCGCACTCACACTCTTCATCGTGATCGTGGTGATGGTGACCGCACTCACATTCTTCATCGTGATCGTGGTGATGATGGCCGCACTCGCATTCTTCATCGTGATCGTGGTGATGATGGCCGCACTCACATTCTTCATCATGATCGTGGTGATGGTGGCCGCACTCGCACTCTTCGTCGTGATCGTGGTGATGGTGGCCGCACTCGCATTCTTCATCGTGATCGTGGTGATGATGGCCGCACTCGC
>JAZQTA010000098.1:0-4327 GCA_045630385.1 Eubacteriales bacterium
GCTTAATTTGTAATTTGAAACTTTCAGGATAATGCTTCATTCCTTTTCTTCCTGCCATACAAAAAACCTCCTGCAGTAGATATTTCTATTCTACTACAAGAGGCTTTTTTATTCAATGTCCGTTTTTAGGGGTTCAGTTCACAAAAGCGGCTTTTCTTTTTGTAAATGGGGGATAAAAAGATATTTTCCGTTGTTGCGGTATGGAGTTGAACCCTTGCGTCCCAATCACGCCGTGAGGAGTGTATATCATCAACACGAAGTGTTGTATATCATCAAGCCGCAGGAGATTTATGCACGCTGGCGCGTGATGAGATACAAGGGCGGCTTGCCGCCATTGATGATATGCACCACGCTTCGCGCGGTGATGATATACCAAGACTGCAGCTTGGATAAAAAAGATATTTTACCTTTTTAATGGATTTGAACCCAAATATAATTTAATGCTTTTCGACGGAAGGAGAAAAGCTTCCTTACCACTATTCACTTTTACCTATTACCTAATCGACAAGTTTCGTAAGAGAAGAGTGAAAAGTGAAGAGTGAAGAAGTAAAAATCGACAAGCTTCTGTCGAAACTTGTCGATTTTTGGCCTACCCGATAGGATTCGAACCTACGGCCTACAGAGTCGGAGTCTGTCGCTCTATCCAGCTGGGCTACGGGTAGATATGCAAGCATCATTATATCATTTTCCTTTTTATTTGTCAAGGGGAAAAAGGGCGCTTTTTGCACAAAGGCGATTGAAAATGCAAAAAGCAATCTATTTACCAAATGTTTGCAAATCGTTTATGTTTTTTTGACAACGGATATAAAAAGATTTGATAGAATAATAAAGAACAAGTATTTTTTTATTTTGAAATCTTTTTTGAGGGAGTTTTTATGATCCGTTTGATCGCAAAAATTTTAATCGCCTCGATGCTTCTTCCCGGTCTGCTTTTGTTAAGCGCGTGTAAGGACAAGGGGACGACACCGCCGCCCCCCCAACCGAAGCCCGAAGAGGAAAAAGCCCCCGAGCTTTATATTCCCACGCAGGACAGCTTTGACGGCCAAAGTGAAAAGAATTTTTCCGACTTCGTTTACGCCGAGCCGAGCGTGAGCGCGCTGGTAAATGCTTTCGCGATTGCCGCGGAGATGCTCCGCGACGAAAGCACATCCTACGAGACCGCCTTAGAGGCCGTGGCCGCCGCAGAGGTACTGTATTCGGAATATATTTCCATGCGCTCCTACGCGCGAATCTTTTATTCCAAAGACAACGCCGACACCTTCTTTGCGGGCGAATACAAGCGGCTTTACGAGGCAACGCCGACGGTGGCAATGGCCGTGGACCGACTGTTCTGCGCCGTTGCGGCTTCGGAACACGCAGAAAAGCTTTCGCAGACAAAATATTTTCCGAGCGATATCGTTTCCCGATACCAAGGCGGCGGACTCTATACCGACGCGACGATCCCTCTTTTTGAGGAGGAGTGCGATATCCTCATGGAGCTTCGCGCACTTTCTTACGATACGGTGAAGGTCACGCTGAACAACAAGACCGATACCGTCACGAATCTGCTGAAGGAAATGGCGGGGATCTACGGCGACAGCTCGGCGGAATATCAAAAGATCGCGCTTCGCTGCCAAACGCTTTATAACAAGGCGGTCGCAGAAAAACGCGCTGAGCTTTACGTTTCGCTCGTTCGTGTGCGCCGCGCCGTTGCAGACGCCTTGCAGTACGATTCCTATATCACGCTGGCGGCTGACTATCTCGGCTACAGCGCGGGCGAGGACGATATAGAGAAGATGCTCGAGAACATTGAGACCTACGTGATGCCCGTGTATCGCAAGCTATCCACCGGCGGCTATTTTTCCACGGATACGGGAAAGCTTGAAAAAATAAAGTTTCCCGAAGCGATGCTCAACACCTTGACGCACTTTTATGAAAAGCAAGGCGGCAAGACCTTCGAGGGCTATAATTATCTTCTGCACCGCGCGCTCTTTTCCTTAAATGACACGAGCGGCACGAAGGCAAAAAACACCTTCACGGCATATCTTGCCGATCCCGCGCAGCCCTATCTCTACATAGCGGCGGAAAACACCGCGGCAGACTATATTTCCGTAGTGGGTGCTCTTGGCGACGCGCTCGCCTTCTATCAGTCCGCCACGCGCGGAACCTCCTTTTCCGAGCTGTTTTTCGCACCCGAGACCGAAAACGCCTATTCCCTCTCCTTAAGGCTTCTGACTCTGCTCGGAATGGAGGAGGAGCTCTCCAAAAACGGAAACGTACTTGAGGTCTCCTCCTATCAGGTGCTTCTGAAAAACGAAATGTACAGCATCTTCCGCACGGCGCTGACACAGAGCATGCGGACGCAGATCGAAATCGAGGCTTACGCACTCAAGGCACACGAGATCTCCGCGGCGGCGCTGAACGACATCATTTCGCGCGCGGCCGAGCGCTTCAACTGTCTTGAGATGCAGGACGGACAAATGGCGGCGCTTTCGCTGTTATCCGATGGACTTTTGAGCCTTGAAATGTTTGAATCCCCCTTGCGCGGATTCGGAGATCTCTATGCAAACTTTATTGCGATCTCGCTTTTCGCGATGGAATCCGAGACGGCGGGCGCGGGCTTTGCCGCTTACGAGGCCTTGCTTTCGGTAGGCGCGACGGCTTCGCTCGATGCCGCACTCAGCGCAATCAAGGTCGGCGATCCCATGAGCGCCGAGACGATGCAGACGCTGACCGCCACGGTTTACGAGCTTTTGACCGGCTATTCCTATCATCTAAGTCCTCCTACCGTAACAGCGCTGAAATCTGCGTAATTTACAAAAAGACAAGCAAAGGATATCGACAATGGATAAAAACAAGTTTTTCACCCATCCGCTGGTCATTACACTCTGCGCTCTGCTCTGCTGTGCGCTTTGGGGCAGCGCAACCCCCTTTATCAAGATCGGCTATGAATTGATCATGCCACATCGCGGCGTGCCCTCTACGCTCGTATTCGCCGGCGTTCGCTTCTTCGGTGCGGGCGTTCTCACCGTGCTCATTTACAGCATCGGAAGAAAACGCGTTTTATATCCGAAGAAGGAAAATCTCGGCCGCGTCGGCATCGTAGCCTGCTTTCAGACGATCATTCAGTACATCTTCTTTTATATCGGACTCGCGAACACCTCCGGCGTGAAGGGCACGATCCTTTCGGGCTCCTCGACCTTCTTCGCCATTCTCGTTTCCTGCCTGATCTTCCGCATGGAAAAGCTGAACCTTAAAAAGATCGTGGCCTGTCTGCTCGGTTTTACGGGCATCATCCTCGTGAACATCAACGGTCTGACCTTCCGGATGAATCTGCTCGGAGACACCTTCGTTCTCTTCTCCGCGATATCGCTTGCGATCTCCTCCGTGCTGATGAAGCGCTTTTCCAAGCACGAGGATCCCGTCATCCTCTCGGGCTATCAGTTCATTCTCGGCGGCGCGGTCATGACCGCAGTCGGCCTCATTGCGGGCGGACACATCGGATTTCCTTCCGTAAAAAGCGTGCTCGTGATGTTTTATCTTTCGCTTCTTTCGGCGGTCGCGTATGCGCTGTGGGGCATGCTTCTCAAGTTCAATCCCGTATCCAAGGTAACGATCTTCTCCTTCTCCACCCCGATCATGGGCGTGCTTCTCTCCACGCTCCTTCTGAAGGAAGAAAGCCTTGTGACCTGGCCGATCCTTCTGCTGACGCTTCTTTTCATCAGCGGCGGTATCTTCCTTCTCAATTACGAAAGAAAAGCCCCCAAAGCCGAGAGCGTTTCAAAATCCTGATTTTCATACAAGGAAATAGAACCCACCAACAGGAAAAGGACAGAGAGTGTTTTTTTACACTCTCTGTCCTCTTTTCTTGACAAGCACTGCATTTGTATCCACAAACGCTATTTTAGTTATAAGGATTTAGCGTATGCCAGTGTCATCATATGGGTAAGTGCCTTTGCTTCCTTCAGTCCGCAACCATCAAGGAGATCGCCCGTTAAGAACTGTACAAGTGGCGAGGGTCTATCAGCTCCTACCGCAAGCTCGACCTCAACACCGTCGGTAGCTTTTGTACACTTCACAACACGGTTTCCGACCATGCGGACGTAACCATCCTCTCCAAATACTTCAAGCGTAACCGGAGAATAATTCGACACAAAGCCGGTTTCATTTACCGCAATCGCACCATTTTCATAGCTCATAACGGTAACTGCATTGTCCTCTACTCTATCCGAGTTTTTTTCCTTTTCCGACTCAATTTCGCAGCTCACCGTGAACGCTGAGCTTGCCTTCACGGGCATACCGAGTATCCATTCGGTCAAATACATTCCGTGCGCGCCGAGGTCTATCA
>JAZQTA010000099.1:0-24450 GCA_045630385.1 Eubacteriales bacterium
AACATTAACGAGATTCTTTCGCACTTACATGTGCTAAAAAATTTCCTTTGTTGTTCAATTTTCAAAGAGCAAGTGCCTCGCCCGAGATACTCTCTCGCGGTCAGCCTGTCTATTATATCAAATCTTTTTTCGTTTGTCAAGGGGTTTTCGAAAAAAAGTTTTATTTTTTTGAATTTCATTTTATCACGAGCCCCTTAATTCAGGCTAAAGATTGGAAAAAAGACATCCGACACGTTTTTTGTGTCGGATGATATACGTAATCAATACGTAAGCTTATACTCCTGCAGCTTTTCAAGCTCTCCACTAACAACGTCAAGCTCGGCGGGGTTCAAAAGCTCGGCTCTGACGAAGCGATACAGAAGGTTGCGCATCCCTTGTGCGGGGGATGCAAGCACATGTGCACCAAAATAGAGGGTGATCTCATTTTGCATATCAACGGCAAGATAAGCGCAGGCCGCGCCGCCCCATCCGAAATCCACGCATCTTTCATCTCCCATGGGGCATCTGACACCGAGGCCGTAGCCGTGCGTTTCCTTTACCCAATAGCTTCCTCTCTGCTCCTCGCTGAGTCTATCCTTCGTCATAAGCGAAAGCGTTTCGGGCTTTAAAAGCTTATGCGTGCGAAGCGCTTCCAAAAATCTGATATAATCATCCACCGTGGAGATACAGCCCGCGCCGCCGGATGCATATTCTTTTCCTATTTTATAAGAAGCGATGCTTTTTCCGATATTGACCGGCTTACCGTTTCTATATACGTATTGCTCGGCAAGGGTATCAAGCTCGTTTTCGGGAAGCATAAAGGTGGAGCGATCCATGCCCGCCACGTCAAAAATATGCTTTTTCACGTAGTTTTCGAATTTTTCTCCCGAAATAACCTCTACCAGAGCGGCAAGAACGTCATGGCAAAGGCTGTATTCCCAGCGCTCGCCCGGCTCAAAAAGCAAGGGATCCTTGGCGAGGTATTTCATAGCCACGCGCGTGGGGCACTTCCCCTCCGTATCGGCGATGCACTCGCGGATGCGCATGGAATTCACGTTATAGGAAAAGCCTGCCGTCATTTCAAAAAGGTGCTTAATGAGGATCGGCATTTTTGCCGCACTGATCTTGCCCTTGGTACCGACCGTCATACTCTCAAATTCCGGCATATAATCGGAAAGCTTGTCTTCAAGCGAAAAGAGCCCTTTTTCATATAGCTGCATGGCGGCAACGCAGGTGATCACCTTGGAGCAGGAATAAATATTGTAGCGCTCATTTCCCGTCATTGCCACTTTATTTTCGAGATCGCTGTATCCGTTCATATAACGGAGCACGCACTCCCCTTTTCTGTATACGGCAAGATCAAAGCCGGGCAAGCCATAGTTTAAAAGCGAATCGCAAAACGCCTTTGTTTTTTCAAGCATATAAGCCTCCGATAGTTTTTTATATTGTTTTTTTGCGAAAAGAATCTGTGCCTTACGAGCCTTTAGAGCTCGTATATTTTCTTTTTGCCGTAAAGGTTATCCCACGTGGCGGAAAATTTTTGCACCGTTAAATCCACAAACGGATTTTCAAGCATCGTAGCATACAGCTCCGGGGCAACCGTCACGGCCTCGGCGCCCGCGCTCAGCGCCTGTAAAATCTGACTCGTATTACGGAAGCTGGCGGCAAGCAATTTCGTCGGCTTATTATACATTTTCAAACATTTCGCCATATCCCCGATCACCTGCACCGCGTCGTAGGTATTGTTGCAGATATGATTGAAGTACGGCGCGGCATAGTCCGCCCCTACGTTTGCCGCCATCACGGCCTGCTGCACCGTGTAAACGACCGTGGCGGTTACGTTATAGCCCTCCGCCTTCAAGGCCTTCATCGTTTTGATGCCCTCTTCGGTTGCAGGAACCTTGATATACACGTTTTTATCCAAGCGCTTGACGATAGCCTCTGCCTCCATCAGCATTTCTTCCATCGTGCTTGCTGTGACCTGCACGTGAAGCTGCTTTTCCCCTATGATCTTACGGATCTGCAAAAGGCGCGGAAAAAATTCGCAATTTTCGCGCGAAATGATCGTTGGATTGGTCGTCACCCCTGTTATATTGTAGATCTCATTATATTTTCTGATGATCTCAAGATTGGCTGTGTCCAGTAAAAATTCCATTTTTATCTCCTATCAAGCTTCACGCCGAGAGGCTTCCTTCATTTTATTATAATATTATACAACAAAAAAACAGTTTTGTCTATAAAAACATACGATATTTTATACCGTTTTCAAAATAAATGCACCGCATAACGACAGATGAAAAAATATGAGAGCACATTTGAATATGCACCCCCAAAAATTTAACCCTCGGCGGTGCATATCCTTTAAAATGCTCTCGTATTTTTTTACTTATGAGCCATCTTCATATCCCTTTTATTTTTGTACATCTCGTTATCCGCACGCATAAAAACGTCCGCAAAGCAAGTGTCCTTCTCGGGATCAAATTCGGAGAAGCCTTTTGCAATACTTACAGGATATCTTACGTTGTCTTTCGTTACGTATGCCGTTGCGCATATATAATCAAAGCTTGCGAGCAACGCATTTTTATCCTCCAGATCCTGGTTTTGGAGAATGGCGCAAAACTCATCGCCGCCGATCCTGAATACAGGACTTCTTTTAAACATGGCACAAATGATTTTCGTAGCGGCTATGATAAGCTCATTGCCAAGGACGTGACCGTGAGTATCGTTGAGCTCCTTGAGGTTATTTATATCAAGCACGGCAACGCCGAAGGAAACGCCGCCTTTCTTAATTTCCTTATCAAATTCAGCAACCCATGCCTTATAAGAGGTCGTGTTTCTCAAGCCCGTCAGCGAATCATAGTGCGCCAAACGGTGCTGAACGTTTTTATGCTCACGCAAATTCGTAATCATGTTTTCAAATGCACCGCTGAGCAATTTGATCTCCCGTACGTTACTGTGATCAATTTTAACGTCATAATCGCCGCTTGACAGTCTGATTGAAGCATCCGTCAGCTTTTTCAAGGGCCTTACAATCCTCCTCACCATAAAAATGACGAGCAAGGAAAACACAAGCGTGAAAAACAAAATGCTGAAAATAATTGAGAGCGCCATGTTATAGCGAATTTTCCATATATCGTCATAATCGGCAGAGAGAACGAGCGTCATTCCGTTAATCAAATCCCTCGAGATGCTTAAATATTTTGTCGCATCATGCGCATCCGCGCAATCATCCCCGGCGACAGTATCGTGGATTACCTCGTGATCAAGCTCGAGGTGAGCAAATCCGTTTTCAAAAATTTTGATTTCGTGAACCCTTTGCGTCAAAATCTTGTAATCAAAATCCATACCCAAAACGCCGAGAAATTCACCTTCGACATACAAAGGAACAACATAGGATATCATAAGCACATCAATGTTTTGATTGTGGTACGGCGTCATCCAGATCGGCTCTCCCGCTTCATAGGGCAGCCAATACCAGCCGACGCGCTCGATGTCATCCTTTTCGAAAAGTGAGAGATCCGCAGGCGTAAAGCTCTCGTATTTGTCGCCGCCGTCTGCCGCACTATAAAATATCCCTGCCGTATTGTCCGATATATCGGGGTTAAGGCGAAAATAGTACGCAACCACATCTTCGGTATCCTTTACCACGTTCAGAAACATTTCATCTGCATATTGAATGGCTATATTCTGCCTATTCCGATCCTCGATATCAGATGCTTTTCTGAAAAACGTAAGCACGTAGTTCGCCATGATCCTTACCGATTTTTCCATGCTTTTGAAGGTATCGTTAATTTTTATCGCTTCATTTTCGCATGTAACCTCGACAAACTCCTGCGTATGGTCGCGGACGTAGGCATCCGTATGGTAAATACTCAAGCCACCGACAAAAATCGAGATGGACAGTATTGCAGACAAAACAACCAAAAGAAACCGAACTTGTATTGAAGTTTCTTTCATGCTCTCTTCTCCTTCGTATCCTTGTATCGTAATCGACGGTCATTAACGATCGTTCATTTTAAAATATACCTCAAACGCATTATGTGGCTCCGTTCACTCCGTTGCTCGCATCTTTTTGCAGAATTCGTTCAAGGTAAACGCTGATGGGGGTTCCATCCATTCTGCACGGTCTGCTCATAAGCGTCAGCTGATTGGAAAAATCACATCCTCTGACAAAATAGTTTCCTGCCGTGCCTCTCGCGCCTTCTCCTGCCATCAGAATTTTATAACCTGTGTTTTCCAAAACGATTTGATCGCCGACGGCACTTCTTTTTGAATAGGGGTAAGCAACCGTTTCCGGCGCAGTTCCAAGCCATCCCTCGATACAACGCAATGCCAGATTGTAGTCTTTTTTCACGGCTTCGGCAAATTCCTCGGGCGTTTCATTCTCCATCATACTCATACCCACGCGCTTTTCCTTATTGTATACGTGCATGCCGTAGGTGTGCGAGCAAACGTTGATCTCGCCGCTTTCCTGCATTTCGGCAAGCTCCTCCCACGTACAAAATGGTGCGGGCTCGCCAACACGCGTGCCGCCCGAATCAAGCAGATCCCACGTTTCGTCTATCCGCGCGCCGATCACGTTGAAATCCGCCTTCATATCGTGCTTTTTTAACAATGGCCAAGCGTTTGTATATACGCCCCAAGAGCCGTCGTCAATAGACAAAATAACGGATTTTTTCGGAATCGGCTCTTTATTCTCCAAAAAACGCAGAAGCTCAGCCGAGGTGATAGTGACGTATCCGTTCTCCTTAAGCCAGATCAGATCCTGCTCAAAGTCACTCGGAGAAATGGAATATTCCTCAAATTCGATTCCGCTTGCAACATCCTCGTCGCTGACGAAATTATGATACATAATTACGCTGACAGAGTCTACCGCCTCCGGCGCAACAACGGCGAGAACAGGATCGAACGCAACATTTTCTCCGTTTTTCGTATTTTTACCTTTTATTAAATAGTAGTACGTATTAGGATATTTTGCGGTAGCATCCCGATACGATCCGATCGCGGATCTTCCTACGTATTCAAAGCCGTTATCCCGATGATTGCTTCGGTAGATGCTATATTCAAAATCGGCGCTTCCTTCCCAAAGAAGAACCACGTTGGCAGGATCCTGCCAGATGGCCTTCGGAGGCTTTTTTTCCTCCGTTTGGGGATCCTTCTCCGTCGTCTCACCCTCCGCGCCTTCCAATGGCAACTCGGAGTTCTCGCCTGTGCCGTTCGTCGGCGCACAACCAAAGAGGGACAGAAGCAAAGAAAGACAAATGGATAACAGTAAAATTTTTCTAATCAAAGTTTCGTCACACTCCTTTGTTTTTTCCGATACCATCCGCGCGGATGCCGTTAAGGACGATTCTTTTTCATTATGATGTCAAAAATACTGGTCTTCTTTTCGCGCTTCTTTTTGTATACTACCTTGACGTGTGCGTTTAATTCGTCGGCATCAAACTGACTGCAAAGCTTCTGCAGGAAGTTCACGTGAATGCTTTCCGCCTCTATAAGATCCGCATTCTGAATCTCCTCCGCAGGCGTCTGTTCGAATGCCGCCACAGCCTCGCGGGCTTCCGCTACGGGTTCTTCTGCGGGTGCGGCTTCAACTACGGGCTCCTCCGTGGGTGCGACCTCCGCCACAGGCTCTTCTGCGGGTGCGGCTTCAACCACAATCTCCTCCGCGGGTGTGGCTTCCGCTACGGGCTCTTCTACCGGAGCAACTTCAACCACATTCTCCTCTGTGGGTGCGGCTTCCGCTACGGGCTCTTCCGCAATCAGAGTTACCTCCTCGGCTTCCTCACCCCCCTCAAGCTCGGATACGGAACCCGACTCCGAAGGCTCGATCTTTTTAACCAATTGACGCTCAAGAAGTGTCTCCAAACTCTCGTAAGGAAGCATATAGTCGGCCTTCTCGTAATTCTTTGCAAACTGCAGTCCCTTTGCCTCGGCAATCTTTTCAATCAGCTCGATGGTGTATCTTACACCGCGCTCGCTGCGGACACGTACGCGAAGCGGAACCTTTTCGTATTTCTTTGTTTCCGACTCATCGGTGAAGAAATATTTCGTTCCCTCCAGCTCCTTGGGGGAAAGCGCAAGATATACGTACAGCGTTTTTTGTGTCAAAACGAGCTTTGCAAGCTGCTCTCTGCCAAAGGTAACGGTGTCACAGCTCCAGCTGATGCGCGATCTCACTTTCTTGTAGCGAAGAAAGGCGTTTTTGATCTCGCTATAATAGCCTGCAATAGCGGACGGCGCCTGATGTAATCGTGCGGTAAAGCTCCAACGGTAGTAAACCGACTCGGCAAGACTTTGCGCTATCGAATTATTATTTTCCATAATGATCTCCTTTTTCGGTGATTCTTCTGCAATTGTTTTTACAATAGAAAATTCCGGTATTGCGCAGGCGAGGCTTTCTCTTACTTTACGGTCGGACGCCTGTGCCTTGGGAAGCGCATCGGTATTGATCGCCTGACCGTTGACCTTGATCAGCCCTTCCTCAATCAACGTCTCCACGGATTTTGGCGCAAGCGTGTAGTCCGTTGCGGTAAAGTCATTTTTTTCTTTCCATTCCAGCCGCTTGGCAAGCTCCGCTATAAGCTCCGTTGCGTGCTTGTAGCCTCGGCTTCCCCGAATCTTCAAACGAAGCGGAACCTGTGCGTATTTCTTCTTTTCGGATGCATCCACGAAGAAATACTTGCTTTCTTCAAATTCCAACGGCGAAAGGGCAAGATAAAGAAGCAAGGATTTTTGACGTATGACAAATTTCGCCACAGGCGCATGCTTATAGCTGACGGTATCATAGCTCCAGCTGACACGGGCACGCACCTTTTTATACTTCAAAAAGGCATTTTTCAGATCCGAATAGTAGGCGGCAATATCACGCGGAGCGCGATGCAACCGCGCAAGGAAGCTCCAGCGGTAACGCGTTCCGTAGAGATTTCCCTCCTCGTCATCCTCGTAAACGTTGTCCTCCTCGGCATCGGGGTTTACGTCCGCATAGGTATTTAAGCCTGCGGGCGGTGCTCCCTCCGCCAATCGCGCCAGCAAACGGCGTCTGACACGCTCCTCCTCTATACACGGAACGACACGGGAAAAGACGAAGCCCTGCACCATATCGATCTCAAGGGATTTGCATTTTTCAAGCTGCTCCCAGGTTTCAACGCCCTCCTGCAAAACGGGCAAGCCGAGCGCGTGAGATGCCTTTATAATTCCGCGGACAAGCATTTCACCATGCTCGGTATTCATGATCTCAACGAAAACTCGGTCCAGCTTCAAATAAGAAACGTGGTAATCAATCAGGTTTTGGAAGGTAGAGCTTCCGCTTCCGAAATCGTCAAGAGCAATGCGGAAGGAGGCATCGCGCAAGAGCGCGGTATTACGGCTAACGTTTTCCTTATTGTAAACAAAGGTCTCCTCGGTGATTTCCAAGATGACGCGACCGCGGTCTATTCCGTATTTTTCGGAAATCGCCATGATCTGCTCGTAAAAGTCATCACGTGCCGCAGTCAAACGGTCAAAATTACAGGAAATCAAAAGGTGCTTCGTTTCTTCCGTATTCCAACGCTGCAATTGCTGACAGCATTTTTCGAACATGTAAAAATCCAAAAGATGGATGTTTTTCGCATGTCGCATCAGCGTTATGTATGCCCCCGGGAACAAAAGGCCCTCTCGGGGATGCTCCCACCTCGAAAGCGCTTCGGCCCCCACGATACGATTGCTTTGAATGTCAACAATATATTGCAGATAAAACAGGATTTGTCCTTTTTTGACGGCTTGCACGGTTTCCTTTTGCAAAAGCGCTCTTCGATCTACCATTTTTATAAAGTTGGGATCGACAAAGAAATATTGCAGCTGATTTTCTTCCGCATAGATATAAGCCTCGTTTGCGATTTTAAGAACGCGATCGCTGCTCTCTCGCATTTGCGAAAGTCCGTAGCATCCGGCCGAGATCGTTACGCGATAATCCTCGTTAAGAATTCCGTTTTCACGGTTTATTCTTTCGATCATTTCGGAAACACGCCGCTCCGCTTGCTCTCGCGTGGGAGCTTGCATCAACCAAAGGAACTTCATACTGACATCTACGAGCACGTTAAATTCCCCCTCCCGCGTTTCGCTCCGCAGGGTGCGCACTACGTAGTCCGACAGCGAATTTGCATGATCCTTTCCGTAATATTTAAGCAGATTTTCATAATTCACAGAGATGCAAACCGCATAGTAGCGCTTGCGAACAAAATCGTGAATCAAGGATCCGAAAATCACGTCCAGATAGCTCTTATTATACAATCCTGTGGCCGGATCGCAGTCCTTTCGCAAAAGAGCCTGCTTTCGGCGGTGATGCCGAAGCACAAGCAGCAATGCAACGATGCAGAAAAGCGCCGCGCAGATCAGGAATATCCATACCCAAAAGCGAGTCGCGCTTTCCCTTTCATGCGTCATAACATAGGTGACGGTAAGACTCGTCAGCTCTTCCCCACTCAACGCTTCCAGATAGGAAAGCACCGCCTGCTTGACCGCGTCATCGCAAACAGAGGTAAAGGCAACCGCTACGGTTTGCTGCTTTCCGCCGTAAGAAAAGCTTAACAGCGTGCTCTCCTGCGGAATATACTCCGATGAGATCTGATCAACGATATAAGCGGAAATGATATCCACCTGTCCGTTTTTGGCCAGATACTGCTGCTTATTTTCTTCAGAAGCGTAAATATACGTGAAATTGATTCCGCTTGCATCCGAAATGCGCTCGAAAAGGAGCGGCATAACGCCCTCGTATTTCTGCGTTTTGGGATTGAAATACTCGATGGGATACAGATCGGGATTGCCTGCAATAAAAACGCTTTGGCTATCACCTTGATTATCCTTCGAAAAGGCAACCTCCGCATTGGCGGAAACGAAGAGAGTGGAAAAAAGCAGAGTGATGCATATTAAAAATAACCAATGAAAACGTTTCATTCCGATAATTCCTCCACTCTACTTTAAATTAATTTTCTTTCGCTCGATACGTCCCCATTGCAGCTTCTTTTTTCGGTAGCCGATGAAGGCGGTCGCGCGGACATAGGTCATGACGTTGTGCATAAAGGTGATCTCCAAAAGACACATCAAAACCGCCTTCCCGACGTCGCGCAGGCTTAGCTTGATTTCAGAGGTTTGCGTTCTTGCAAAAAAAGAGGTCAGCGTCAGCGTCGCACCAAATAGTGCGTATATTGCGGTAAACAGCAAAAAGAATTTAAAATTGATCAATCCCGACAGAACCGAAAGAAGCGTAATGATCAATCCGAAAAACTCAATAAAGGGTGATAAAAATTCGTAGATAAAGAAATAGGCGTAGGAGATAAAGCTGACAGGACCGCTTCGGACGTCGGTCGCCATGGAGCGGTGCTTCATCAGCGTTTGGAAAAGTCCCAGATGCCAGCGCTTTCGCTGCTTGCAAAGATCCTTCAGCTTCTCGGGTGCCTGCGTCCAGCAAACCGCATCGGTGGCGTATTTGATAGCGTACGGCTTTTTGCTCACAGCACAATATTTGTGAAGATCAACGACGAGCTCCATATCCTCGCCCATGGTTTTGCTGTCATAGCCACCCACGGCGATCACGGTTTCTTTTTTGAACAGACCGAATGCGCCGGAAATGATCAGCGAGCCGTTAAAGCTGTCAAACAAAATTCGCGTAGCCAAAAACGAACGGTCATATTCCACCACCTGCATACAGGCAATCGGATTTTTGGGAAGCTGATAATGCTTGACGCGTCCGTTCTCCAGCTCTACGTCGTTACACGGACGGACCACGCCGCCAACGGCAACGATATCCTCGTTTTCAAGAACGGGACGGGTGATTCGCTGCAAGGAATCCGCCTGCAGAACCGAATCGGCATCCATGCAAATAAAGTAGGGATAGCGCGATGCATTAATTCCCATATTCAAGGCATCAGCCTTTCCGCCGTTGACCTTACGGATCAGCACGAGCGGGATCTTTTCGGTAAAGCATTCGTAAACGGTTTCAACGTCCTTACAGGGAACCTGCCGCCGGATCGGACGGCGCACGGGATGCATATCAAACGCCTCTCGCAAAACGCCCGAGGTATTATCCTTGGAGCCGTCATCCACAACGATGATTTCATAGGAATGGTATTCGAGAGAAAGCAGAGATTTCACGGTTTCCACAACCGTAACCTCTTCGTTATAGGCAGGCACGATGATGGTGACGGGAATCTGATATTCGTGATCGACCGTATTTCGATAACGCATGCGCTTATTGCGATAATAAAGAACCAACGCACCCACGATGACCGAAATGAACAGAAACGTGGAATAGAGGATCAAATACGCACCGTATCCGACTGTAATTCCTTTAAGGAACTCCGCAACGACTTTTACAAAGTCATATTTCATCATCACACCTCCTTATCCAAAACATATCTTTGGTCAAACTGGTACTGCAGCATATCTCTGGCATAACGGTCACTACCGTCGAAAATATCGATCAAATCCTGATATTCCACGCCAAGATGCTCAAGGCTTTCGGTTGCATTATAGCGGACAAACCAATTGGGATGATTGATCTGCCGACGAAGAATCTCTATCGTACGGGGATCAGGATAATGCCGCAAAACAGAGAGTGCCACAATGGCGTATTCAATACGTTTCTCCTCTTCTCCCGACGCAAGGCGCAAAAGAAGGTCATATGCCGGGGCATAACGATGCTTTCCGAAATAACGAATGCAGGAGAAGCGCACTTCGTTGCAGGTCTCCTCGTTTTCAAGAAGCCGCAATACGCGCTCACAATGTGCGTCGCCGGAAAAACGCAAATAATCGAGAAGATTGACCTGCATCCGCTCGGAAAATTCAAGCAGCGAATCTAAGATTATACACTGCATCTCCTCCTTGTTTCCCCTGAAGGCCAAAAGACCGTCGCTGATGATCTTGGGATGCAAAAAGCGATCCGTCTTATCAACCAGCCGCAACGCATTCAAAACGACGCCGGGATCTCCGATCTGATAGAGAGCCAGCAACACCCCCTCCGCAGAGGTCGCATCACCGCGCTCAAGCAAATCCAGAAGGTTGGCTATCAGCTCGGACGTATAATAATGCCGCAAATATCCGTATTTTTTGAGTGTGAAAATATAAAACGCGTGGATGATATCGTCCCTTTTCCGATACGTCGAGGTCAAGGAGACGATGGTGCGAGCGGTCTGACGGATATATTCTTTAAAATACTGCTCTGCCAGATCACGCGGAAGTATTCGGATGAGCTTTTTCTTAGGGCGCAAAAGCATATGAATTTTGGATCTTCCCTTCGAAAACTCCTCACCCTTGCGCGCACGGTGACGGATGTGTATCGTTACTTCCGTAATCTCGTTCGGATCGCGCAAGGAGAACTTTTCGTTCTCAATCATTTCCCACACGTGGCTTAGCGCCTTCTCATAGCAATAGAGCGAGGGCGTGACCGTGAGATAAAGCCCCAGAAATTTCTGATGATCCTCGGAAACGGGCTTATCGACCGAAATCAGCTCCATCTGCTGCGAGATCTCTCTGACTCTGCGCTGTACGACACGGCGGTCAAGGTAGGAACGTATCACACCGACCATGATAAACAGGCATTGAAAAAGGATCAGCGAAAGACAGATCGCAATATAGATCCATAACAGCGTTTCAATCATAATAGCTCCTTTCCGAAAATTTTCTTTATTCCTTCGTCCAGAAGGATTGCAAAATGTAATAGGATTTTTTCAGCCGTTCGTGCGAGGTCACCTTGGTGTCCCATCCCTTCAGCTTTTGGGACTGCATTTCAATGCGAGCCTCGGTTCCGCTGCCCAAGCCGACGTAAATGCGGTCGATCTCCGTGCCTTCCACACCGTAGTGCTCGTAATAATCGTCATGGATCATCATGCGCGAGGGATCCATAAAGTTAAGCATCTGCCAAGGCAGCTTGATCTCAACGAAGCCCTCCCCCGCCATAAAATCCGCAAGTGAGTTAAAATCCTCCGACGAGGGATTCGCATTTCCGTACGTCAAAAGCCCCGTATGGAAGATGCTGCTTTCTTTACCGCTGATCGAGGTGAGCTGAAGCGCCAAATAGATCTCGCGGAAAATCGGAGAATCCTTTTCGGGAACGTTTTCTTCATAATAAGTATTAAAGCCGTACACATCTCCCGAGTAGTTGGCTCGCAGGGACTCGTAACGCTCCTGAACCAGCAGTCGGCTGTTCTCCTTCCCGTCCAATATCAGAAGAAAATCGGCGGCACGGTTGAATTTAACGTTCTCGCCCGCGGCGTAATTGCTTCCCGATTTTTGCGTGGTATCAATGGGAATATAAAGCTTGTCTCGGTCAATGGAAAATCCGTTTTTGCGCACCATGAAATATACGAAGCGCTCGTCGTATTTCATGGAGATTGCGCTTCCGTCCCCGTTTTCGGCAACGACGTCCTCCGCGCTCCACTCGGAAATATCGCCGTCCACGTAGCAAACGCTTTTCTCCTCACCGGGATCAAAGGAAAGCAGACCGAAATATTGCTCGTTGGTCTGATAATCCGACCAATAGGGCGTGCGCTCAAGATCCACGGCGTACATGGTATTCCAGGTACGCTTGAACCACTCATCCTGCCAGATGAAGGCGCATCCGCCGATACTGCCGCTTTTCATAATGTCCCGATAGCAGGCTACCAGAGCCTCGCCCTGCTCCTGCTCGGACATATTTCCTTGGTTGCGGTCCGTATTTTGGTCAACCTGCGCAATTCCGCGCCCGGTGGAAACACCGAACTCCGAAATCAGAACCGGCATTTCGTGATGGTTATTCAAAAGCTGTAAGTAAGCAAGATAGGTATTGGTCCTTCCGTCCTCGGTGGCGTAGAGGGAGCGCGCACCGATGCCGAGCGTTTCCCATTGCTCATCCGTAAAGGTATTGAGATAGTCGGGATAATAGGGATAGACGTGATAGGAGGCAAACTGCCCCGAAAGAACGCTCTCCGAGCATATAATGTTTTCGGTATCCACGCGCGCACACTTTGAAAAGTGCCGGGCGATTTCCTCGGGATACTCGAAGGGATCCGTGGTCACCCAGTTCGAAAAGGCGAAGGTGCGCTGCTCGCGGTAGCGCTTGGTTTCATATTCCAGCGTGCGGTCGCCCACCATCGTCAGCATTACCTCAAACGGATTGGCATTCTCCGACGAAGACAGGTATTTGCCTTGATAGGCATTGTATTCGGTCATGTCTTTATAATAGTCGTCGGAATAAGCTACCGTCAGATCCTCCCATTCAACGCCCCAGATATATCCCAGCACCCAATCCGAGATATCGTTTAGATAGGAGCCGTAACCGGCGCTGTGCAGTTGATTTTTGTAAATCTTTTTCTGTCCGTGAATTACGTCGACGACCGTTTTACAGTGCGTGTAAAAGTTCTCACAAAAAGCATCGTCGTAAATATTATGGTGCGAATTCAACACGTAGTCGTTTACCCACACGCCCTGAATCAAATACAACGGCTCCTCACGACCGCTGTTGTACTCATAAAAGGCGTTATAGAAATCCTCGGACAAAATCGTGTATACGCGGATCACGTTGGCGCCCATATCCTGAATCATGCCAAACCAGCGAAGATAGGTTTCTTTGTCTATATGGAATTCGGTCGACCAATAACCCGGCACACCGGAGCCGAGGTTTACACCCTTGATTTCCACGGTCTCATAGGTGCCGTCCTCGGCGGACATCACGATCTGACCGTTTTCGATTTTCGAGACTACGTTGATCGGCTCCTTGGAGGAGGACGGGATATAAACGCCCCAGCGGTAATACATCGTATCTCCAAGCAAAACAAAAGTTAAAAGAACGGCGATAATCAGCAGATATTTTTTCATGTCAAATCAACGCCTCGATTCATTGTTCTTTTTGTTTTTGGATTCGCTCGCGTATTGCATCAGACTGTCGATGTTTTCATCCATCCACTCGCCGCGCACGTGCATATAGGAGCGCATCTGCTCCAAAGCCTCGTCATAAGATCCCGGATTTCTTTCCAAGGGACGAAGCAAGCCCTTTTCCTGCTCGAAGGTATAGCCCCATTTTTCAAAATTGCGATCCACGGCATCTCCGAGATACGCAACGGTCTCATCGATGTACCGATTGAGATACGCTTCGCTCAAATACGTTTCCCGAAGCTCGCGGTAGCGATCAATGATCTGCTCTATAAAGTCGGGGCATTTCGTCAGCATGACGTACCAAGGCTGAAAATTCATTTCAAAGCCGTAAGGATTCATTTCCGATTCCATGTAATTGTCAAGAGCGGAGTTAAAATCCCAAACGCAAAGTCGGTACAATCCGTCCACGTCCTTATAAACGTAGGTGGAAAGCCATCCCGCATCATAGTTCGATGTAAATTCGTTGATGATAAAATAATCCACGAAGGACTGCACGTCAATAAAGTTCGGATACCCGTATCTCGCGCTCCTATAATCAAAGGAATAAAGAACACGCTCGAAGTAAGAGAATTCCTGCTCGATCTGAAGCTTCATCTTCGGCGTTATATTCGACGTACCCGGATAAACCATATCGATCGTTTGCGCATTCCTGAGCGTATAGTTGGAAAAGACGTCGAGATTTTTAAGCTCGGTGCTACCGCGGTCCATACGAATGCAGTAACCCGTAAAGGTCTGATCCTTCTTCTGAATCGAAAGGTTCAAACGGGAGTCTTCGGTCTTTCCCGCCGTGATGGTTTCGACCATTACGTAGACACCGATGTATTCCCCGTTGAGAAACGCCTCGCAAAAGCGGACGTTCGGAGCATAATCCATGATCTCGCCCGAGATATTGTACCACATATAGTTGCGGATAAGCGTTTGATCGAGGAAGGGACCGTGCAACGCCCATTCGTGATGCGCATCCATGCCCATTACGGCGTGAGATTCGTTTTTCCCCGACGCGTCAACGAAGGTCAGCGAATATCCGAGCTTATCGTGGTATCGGGATGAATTTCCACGCACCTTGATCCGCGCGGTTCCCGTATCATCTGCTACGTCGGTCAGGTGGTTGTTGCGAATCGGATCGTCAAAGATGCTGATATTCGCCAAAACGAAGGTCTCGCCGGTTTCGGACAAGGTCGTCTGTTCCTTTCCGTTCTCGTCTAAATAAAATTCTCCCGGAATCTCAACACCGCCCGTATTGATCTCGATCAACGGAAGATGCGTGCAAAAGCTGCCGTCGGTATGCTCGCAGCTCGGCTTTTGCGCGGCCTCTAAATGCTGATGATACCGATCGCTTTTATCTATATCGGGCAACTTAGCAAGCGCATACGCGCCCGTTACCGATACGCAAAGGGATATCACCACAATGATCCATAAAATTCGATATCTCATAAAATTAACCGGAAATCTCGTCGTTTTGCATAACAATGTTTACATATTCGATCTCTCCAAGCTCGTAGATCTTTTCGCAAACGCTGTGCTTTCCCTGCTCTGCGCGTTGCAGAAGCTCAGAAGAAATCTCGTAGATTATTTCCACGCGCTCACGCGTGGTATTACGGACACGCAGAATGGCTTTGCGTTCAAACAGGTTGAAAACCGCCGCTTGAATCGGATCCTGAAGCTCGCGCTTTGCGCGAATGATCAGAAGCATTCTCTTGTCGTTTTTGATCGAATGGAAAATGAAGAGGATGAGGAATACAACGGCGCTTCCGATCGCGGAAACCAAGAAATCACTCACGCCGCAGCAGATGCCCACGATGATCGCCCAAAATATGTACATGGTGTCACGCGCATCCTTGATCGCCGTACGGAAACGAACGATCGAGGGCGCACCGACCATACCGAGCGACAGCGCCAGATTATTACCGATGACCGTCATAACCGTTCCTGTGAGAACGGTCAGAACCACGAGCGATACGTTGAATTTCTTGCTGTAGATCGTTCCTCTGTGCGTCAGATAATAGGACAAAAAGATGATCGTTCCGAGAAACGCAGAAAAAAGAATATTCATCACAATGACCTGCCAGGTCAAATTGTTTTGTCCGGAAAACAGCTCCAAAATCTTGTCATTCATAATTGCTTTAGTCTCCTTTTATACGTTGTATTTGTATGATGCCTGGCGGGCAAGCATATATTTGCTCACGGAAAGCTCGCTCTTTTGAGCGTCTGAGAGAAGATCCTTGATATAATCCAGCAAAAAGCCGTTGAACTTGACCTCCATCACGACAGCGAAGGGATCCAGCACGGGATTCATATTCAGATCCTTTGCAAAAATATTCGGATCACTCTCGGTGGAAACGATTTGATGATCGAAGGTGACGCGGATTTTATTTTCCTTTGCGATAAATGCCTTGCGGTTATATTCCACAACGGTTTTCGGGCGGTATACCTGCATCTGCATCAGCGCGTAGCACTCGGCCGCGAAATCCTCCCGATAGTGCAAAAGCGGCATATAATCACCTTGAATCAGGGCTTGCGCATCGTCACGCGTAACGCGCAGGGAGCGCTTTAACTGATACTGCCCTTGCTTCTGCTTCATTTCCAAGAGCGCGAAATTATCGTTCGGACTGTAAATACGCAACCGTATTTTTCGCCTTAACTCCACGCCGTCCAGCTTTTCAAAATAGTCGTTATCGTACATCGTGTCAAAATAAAGCGACCGAACGTGATATCCAAGGGCACCGTTGTGCTCGTCTTCTATGAGGAACTTCTCCAAATGGTGAGAAAGTCTTCGAAATTCTTCTATATTGAGCAAGAACTTTTTTTCTTCTCGATATACCTGATTCACCCTCATACCCCCTTCAAAAAAGCAAAAAACCGGTTGCAAAACAAAAAGCAGTTTGCAACCGGTCGAGCATACAAAGTAACTTTGCTTAGCCACCTAGCTTTGCGTCTCTGCCTTTCGACAGATTTGCTGAATTCAATTGTTAATATTATAGTACACTTTTATTTAAAAGTCAATAGGATTTAAAAAAAATAAAGACATTTTTAAACATTATATTTTATTTTTATACATATTTTCCTCCATGCATTAAAAATCCCCCGCGAAAATCAAAAAAACACGCGTTTTTCAAGTCAAACGATCTATTCCGTTTTTTAAAAATATGATCGTACACGATAAAAAATGAGAAAAAGTCTTCTATTCTTTGCAAAAGCTTACGCATGCGCGGAGAAATTACCGCCGCACCGTCTTTTTTTCGCTTCTCGCAGATCGTTTTCAAGGGTGTTCCTTTTCCATTTTTTACTTATAATATTCTCTGCATTCGGTGTTACAATAATAACAGAGTCAAGAAGCGAGCGAGCCACGGCAAGCAAGCTTCTGTGGCTCGATTGAATATAGATTTTAAAAAAACACAGGAGATCAAAGTCTTATGGCTAAGAACAACATTCCCGAAGCAAAGGCTGCAATGAACAAGTTTAAGATGCAGGCGGCAGGCGAGGTCGGCGTAAACCTCAAGGAAGGCTACAACGGTGACCTCACCTCTAAGCAGGCAGGTAGCATCGGCGGCCAGATGGTGAAGAAGATGGTAGAGTCCTACGAGAACTCTATTAAGAACAACGGCTAAATTTTGAGTCCAAAGGACGAAAATCAGTTATGATTGCCTGACGGCAATGATAACCGTTACGTTTTTCTTCTAACCGCGAAATTTCTTTTCCAAAGCAAAAAAATCTCCCTCACCCGCTGTGCCCGTGAGGGAAAAAGAAGGAGCGACCGTACCAACAGGTGCGGTCGCTTTTTTACTATACCATCCTGCTCTATGCGGATTTCTGTTATCGTTTAAAGCAGAACAAAAAGCATTAAGCGAGAGATAAAAACATTTTAAGTTCAGAATGTACTTGATTCTAGAAAACTTCCTAAATTTAATAGCACTCAACTATCTGAATGCTTCCGCGTATTTCAAAGCTTCCCATCGCAGAATACGGCATAAAGAAGTAGTCGCCTCGGCGGAGCTTGCGGGAGTAGCCCTCTCCTGCTATCTCGCCCTCTCCATCGGTGACGATATACACCGCGTAGCTATCCTTGACATCGAGGGTAAATCTTCCGCCCTCGAGCTTTATTCTATTGATAACAAAGCAGCTCGTCAGCTCCTTATCAATAAGGCTCTCGACGGCAACGCCGTCCGCCGCGCGTAGAGTCTTGGGGGTGACCATCGGTGAAGGACACTTACCAAAATCAAAGCATTTAACGGCGGCATCCTTAGCAAGTCCGATGTACATTTCCTCGTCGGAAAGCTTATAGTCTCCGCACCAGCGCTCGGGCTGAATGGTAAAGTCTGTCGGCTCTTGAACCTCGAGAATAAGGCAACCCGCTCCTATCGCGTGTACCGTTTTTGCGGGGACGAGAATAACGTCACCGACTTTTGGAGTTATGCTCTCCATAAGTCCTTCCATCGCGTCCTTATCCGTTTCACTATCCTCTATTGCACGTCTGAATGCGTTTTCATCGACACCGTCCTTAAATCCAAAGAATATCTTTGCATTCTCGCGAAGTCCGAGTACTATCCAGCTCTCGGTCTTGCCGTACTCCGAGTTAAAATATTCTCTCGAAAACGCTTTGTCGGGATGCGCCTGCGCAGGAAGTCTGATAGCGCTATCAAGAAATTTGACGAGTATGCGAAGCTTGCCGCAAGGGCCGAGCATCTCAACCTTGTTAGCCGCGAGCAGATCATCAAAATAAAGCTCACTGTCAACGGGCTTAGATACCCCCTCTTTAGGACTCTTTGAGCCCTTATTCAATGCTCTTACCGCCGAGGCTATCCACTCCTCGGGGTAAAAGCCGTCAGTAGAGCCGTCCCCCAAAAAATCCGAGAAGAGCTTGCCACCCGTATATACGCGCGCAACTCTGTTCTTTTCAAAAAATATCGGTTTGTTTATCATTTCAGTTCTCCTCATATTTTATAAGACCTTGCACGTCAGACACACCACTTCCGCCGCCGAGTGCGACAAGTGCAAAAAGTGCCGCTCCGAGGGCCGCCTCCTCGGTGTAAAGCGGAACGCGAAGCTTGCCGCCAAACGTCCTCTCCGTTATCCTTGCGAGCGCCCTGTTTTTTCTGATTCCGTTGCCTGAGCCTACGATGCCCGTGCGCTTCTCGCCCATCAGAAGGTACATACCGTAAAGCTCGTCTATCATTCCGTGCAGAACACCGAGCGTCATATCCGAGGGGGTGAGATTGTCGGTACAGATATTGGTAATGCTTCCCCTCACCGATGCATCCGCTCTCGTTCCGGCAAAGCGCGTGTCCACCTTGAGCGACGTTTTCTCGGTATCAGCAAGCATCTTGTCCATAATGCCGTATACGTCAGTATCGGTATTTCCTGCCGCATCGAGCAGCTTTTTGTAAAAATCCTTAAGGAGCGAATATGCTCTGCCGCCGCAGAGCGCCGCGCCGACGATAAGATACTTTCCGTCAACGTAAGGACGACACTCAACTCCGTCAGCTATAATTGCCCTGTCGGAAACGATCGATACCTGGCTACCCGTACCTACGTTGATAAGCAGATCCTGCTCGTTTGCAAGAGTTGAAAAAACACTCGCCTGATTATCGCCGATAGCCACGGAGACAGGAATGTGCTTATACTCTCCAATGATCTCAAACGCATCGGTCACCCTTGCGCTGTAATGATAGTTGAATTTCTTTTGCTCAATATCGTAAAGTCCAAGGCTTGCCGCATCGCTCGCGTGCAAAATGGGAGCTTTATTACCGCAAAGCACCATGCCGAGATAGTCATGCACCGTGCAATATCCAACCGCATCCTTGGGAACAAGTCCGTTCTCACGGTTGAAAAAATCCGTCACGTTGCCATAGCCTGAAAAGCTGCCGAGATACGCCGCATACGTCGTACCCTTATATGGCAGACCGCCTCTCGCGTCCTGCCAGGTGTAAAGTGGGCTTGCCGCCGCACCGTCCGCATCAACGTAAACTATACCGTGCATCTGTCCCGTAAGTCCGATAGCCGCTATATCTGCGGCGTACTTCTCAATAAATCCGTCAAGTATATCGGTGGCGATAGAAATTATCTTCTTTACGTCCTGTATCTTCTCCCACTCGTTCGGGGTGGATATGAACGATTCTGAATTCACCGTTTTCGAGCACTCAACACGGCCTTCCGTGCGATCAAGCACGACACCGCAGATGCTCGTTGTGCCTATATCTATTCCAATTACCTTCATTTTGTATCCTCTCAGCAGCTGATCGCCGTAGATGCGGGATCAAGTCTCGTGATAATATCATTCTGGATAGCGGGAGAGAGATCCAAGAAGTTTACGAACGTGCCGTGGATACGCATAATATACACACCGCTCGGCGCGTATTTTTGGGGGTCAGCCAAGACCTTTCTAAGCGTTTCGGGGGTAGTTACGTTAACGTAAAGGTAGAACGGAGACACTCCGCTTTGACATTCATTGAAGAACAAAGGAGATATTACGTTGTTCTTGAATTCGATGCCCTTGTCCTCATTAGTCTCTCCTATGAAATATTTAGGATCTATACCGAGGTGAGAAGCATATCCGCCGTTGAACTCCTCAAAAGGAAGCTCCATATTGGAAAGCATACGGAAGCCAAGTCCGCCGCTTGCCGCACCGTAAAGCGGATCGACACCGTATCCGAACATATCGCGTGACTTTCTTCCGTCAGGTGTTGCACCTACCCAATAGCCGTAAAGAAGGTGGGTAGATGGGCTTGAGAAGTCGGGGCGGAAGCTGTTTCCAAGGTAATTCTTCTTGCTGCGGAGCAGCTTTGCTACGCGAAGAGCGATGTCGCGCGCCTCCTTGTCAACCACCTGCTCGTGGTTTCCAAACTTAGGGCAGGACAAAAGATACTTGCGAAGCTCCTCATAGCCCTCGAAATTGTTCTTAAGCGCATCTACAAGGTGCATATCGTCATCGGGATGATCCTTCAAGTAGCGATCGATAGCCACAAAAGAATCCGCAAGGACAGAAAGACCGTGCACAAGGCATCCGCTTCCGTTATATTTAGTTCCCTGATTCTCTGTGTCTCGCATATCAGCGCCGTATTCAAGTCCGCCCATAAACGTGCTAAGGAACGGAACGCGAAGCTCGGAAAGAGCAACAGACGCACCGTTAGCAGACTTGCACATCTGATCTACGATAGCGTCAAGCGCCTCATAATATGCTTCTCTTACGTTCGAGAGCTCGCACCTCGGAACGTCGATAAGTCGCTCGCCCGTTATGTTCGAAGCACCGCCCGTGAGCACCACTTCGAGTACCTTGGGAAGGCTCAGCCAGCTGTTTGTGGTGTTGCCGTTATCCTTACCCATTATCAAGGGCTCCTGGCATCCTGCGATAGAGTAGTCCGCAAGATCCTCGCGCTCAACGCCGTTTCTCTCCAGCACCTCAAACACCGCATCATCGTTGAAAAGCGAGGGTGTAAGCACACCTGCGCTGAAGAAAAATCTTCCGAGCTCACGGTAGAGCGCGTCGGGCGTATTCTTGTGGAGCTTTACGGAAAGAATGGGCTGGGGAAGATTCATATCAAAATATGCGTCGAGTATAGCCAGAGACATAACACTCGTGAGGTCATTGCCATCCACGTCTCTGCCGCCGATAATTACATTCTGCGAGATAGCCCAGCTTCTGTCACCTACGTTATAGAAAACAAGGAAGTGCTTGAAAAGTTCTGCTGCCTCTTCTCTTGTGAGGTCATTTCTGTATGGCTCGAAAATTCTGTCTGCGTTTCCAACGGAGAAAGCATAGGGGTTGGGCGCTTGCTCGATGCACATCACCTGCCAGAGCAGGATATAGAGCTGGAGCGCCTGCTCAAGGCTCGTTGCCGCACCGCCGTTGATCTGCGCAAGGTTTTTCTCCATCAGCTCAAGTCTTGCAAGTGTATCCGCATCGGCGGTCTTTTTCTTTTCTCTTATTATTTCAAGATAGCGACCGATTAGTATCTTCACACCCTCAAGAGAGATAGCCGCCGCGCGGTAAAACTCACCGTCCTTGGCTCTCGCCTCTTCGATGAGCTTGTCAACTCCCTGCTTAAGTGCTACACGGAAGTCGGGAATAACGTGTCCCGTTACCTGCTCAACGAAGAATACGACCTCTTTGGTGTAGTCCTCAGCTCCCTCATACGTTGCGCTGAGCTTATCCACCATAGGTGTGTTCTCGGTAAAGCGGCGCATCTTCTCAATGCGCTCTGCGCTGAACTCCTCGTTAGGCTCTATATCGTTGTAGATAGCCGTGGGGTCGCAATAGCCCGAAAATCCCTCAACCTTGAAAGAGGGGTTGATGAGCGCATAGCTCTTTGCAAATGCGTCTCTCTGCGTTCCAACGAAAATTGCGTTATCGCTAACAAAAAGCGGAAGCTCTCTCAGCACTTCGCAAAGAAGATATGCCTTCTTCTCTTCCTTTCCGTACTCCGCGTATTTCTCCTCTGCCGCCGCCTCTATCTCCTTGATGCGAAACCAACCGTCAAGTCTTTTTATCTCGCGCTCCTCTCTGTAAAGCGCCTTTGCCATTTTTGTTATTTCACCGTTTTTGTAAATGTTCTTAAGCATAACGTATATCTCCTTTTATGTATTCACTATTTTTAAGCCATTTTGCAAAAAAATGCTTTTAAAGGTATCTATCTGCTCGCGACTGACGAAGCCATCCTTGACAGCGTATTCCGTTTTCCATTTCTTCTTGCCGTATTCGTGATAAGGCAAAAGCTCAAAGGTTACGTTTGACGTGTCAAACCGAGAAAAATATTTTGCAAACTCCTCGCCGCCGTCAGCATTCACTCCGTTGATAAGCGGTATCCTTACGTGAAGCTGTCTGCCTGACGAGCAAAGCTCCTCGAAGTTTTTGCGCAAGACGTCGATACCCACACCCGTAAATTCAGCAAACGCGTCCGCATCGAAGTGCTTAAAATCCATCATCAGATAGTCAACGTGCTCTTGTATCTCGAAAAGATGCGGTGACGAGCCATTCGTTTCGATTGCCGTGTGTATCCCCGCCTCACGCAGTCGACGCAGCACCTCGCAAAGCTCCCGCCACTGAATGGTCGCCTCGCCGCCCGTAAAGGTAACTCCGCCGCCCGAAAAGAACATTGCACGGCTGCGCTCGCATTCCAATATCAGCTGATCGACACTGACGTCCTCGCCGCCGTCAAGTGCCATACCCTCGGGATTAGAGCACCACGGACACCTCATATTGCACCCCTGCAAATGGTATACCAATCGGTTGCCGGGGCCGTCCTGCGAATAATTGAAGCCTTTAAAAAAGATTTTCATAATATCGCCTCTTATTAAATATTATCCATTGATTTAAGTATAAAACAAATCGGAAGAAAACAAAATTGACAAACGGACAAAAAAGATGTGTAAAAACGAAATTTTCATCTAAAAAGATTGACAAAACACAGGTTCTAAAATATAATGGATATAATGGAAGAGAGAAAGAAGGTGTATACGACGAAAAACGTATTTTCAAGAAAAAGCATACACACAATTATCGATGCAAATATAAACTTTTATACCGCTCCGTTCGTTCATCCAAAGCGAAATATGCGGGAGCACGATTTTATCTATCTGCTGGGCGGCGAATGGTCGCTCGGTCAAAACGGCACGACATATGAATTGAAGGAGGATAGCCTGCTTATCCTCTTTGCGGGAAATACCCATTACGGTGTGACACCCTGCAAGGCAGAAACAAAGACTATGTACTTTCACGTATCGTGCGAGGCAGGCGACTTTTTCGGCGAGCCTGACTCGGAGCATTCCTTTATAGATACACTGACAGACGCCTCACATAACAAAAGTATAAAAAAGCTGTTCTCCGAGGTTGTAAATGCAAAGCTGTCAGGAGAGCAAAGAAAGGCAGATCTTTACTTTGAGCTGCTCATCTGCGAGCTGACGTCTCAAAAAATGTGTTTTAAGGGAAATAACGTTCCAAAAAAAATACAGAACGCGATACATAGCTATCCCGAGCGCTTCTTCTCAAACACCGAGCTTGCCGATATGATGAACGTCTCCGTAAAAACGGCAGAGTCCAAATTCAAGTCCACCTTTGGAAAGACTATACACCAATATATGCTCGACTTCAAGATCTCCGAGGCTATGTCTTATTTCGACAGATTTGAAGAAATGAGCGTAAAGGAGGTTGCATACAACCTCGGCTTCTGCGACGAATACCATTTCAGCAAGCAATTCCTCAAGCACACGGGAATGTCGCCGAGCAAATACAAAAAGAGCAAAAACGGCTGAGCAACAGAGAGCCGCATAAACGATAAAAAGGACACGTCACCAACACATCAGTCCTACGAGAACTCTATTAAGAACAACGGCTAAGATTTTAGTCCAAAGGACGAAAATCAGTTATGATTGCCTGACGGCAATGATAACCGTTACGTTTTTCTTCTAACCGCGAAATTTCTTTTCCAAAGCAAAAAAATCTCCCTCACCCGCTGTGCCCGTGAGGGAAAAAGAAGGGCTATCTCAAACGCATTTTCAAGATGCTTGAGATAGCCTCTTTTTAATTTTCTATTGGAGTATATTATTTCGTTTTCTCGATCAGCGCATCCACGAAGGTGATCGCGAGATCGC
>JAZQTA010000100.1:0-18682 GCA_045630385.1 Eubacteriales bacterium
CGCCGCGGCACCGTCCTCTACGTGCAGCTTGTGGAAAGCGAGGAGGGGCGCGCGCCGAGCGTATCGGAGCTTTGCAATATCGTGGCAAGCGAGGACTGCGTGATCACCTCGGTCGCCCCCACCTCGGGGGTTGCGATGGTAAAGCCGGGGGATGCGGTAAAAAAGGGGGATCTTCTGATCTCGGCCGTGCATCCGGACGGAACGATCAGCGGCGCGGCGGGCGAGGTCAATGGGCTTGTGAGCGGGCGCGCTTCGGCCTTTTGCGGCAGAGAGGAGGTGCGCTCCGTTTCCGAAAAGGTCGGTACCGCATCCGTGAAAATACGATTTTTGAATTTTTCTGCTTTTATTTTAAAAAACTATAGAAATTTACAAAAAGAATATGTTATAATAAAGGGTGAAAAGCAATTGCGCCTTTTCGGGCGTGCTTCTCTTCCGTTTTTTATCACCGTGGATACGGCGTATACGGTGCGTGAGCAGACCGTGGATTATAGTGACAGTGAGATCGTCACGCTCGCGGGGCTTCGTATGCGGGCGGCGCTCTCCTCGCTTCTTTCCGAGGGATCGCTTGAAAGCATGCGCACGGTCGGTGAATGGAAAGAGGACGGGTATGCGCTCTATACGGACTACGTGCAGGATCGTAAGGTTGGCGAATCGGTTCCCATTCGCCTCGGCGGCGATGGATAAGGAGAGTATTATGGCAGAAAAATATCTGTTAACGAAATCAAGTGAAGACACCTCGGCGCTTTTCGGCGCGTTTGATGCAAATATCCGCCTCGTGGAGGCAGCCTTTGACGTGCGCGTTTCCAATCGCCGCGGCGGCTCGGAGGGGGAAGGGGACGAGATCGTCATCAGCGGAGATGCGGAGGGCTGTGCGACCGCCCACCGAACGCTTGAATACCTCGGCCGTATGACGGGCGCGGGCGAAACGCTGGATGCGCAAACCGTGGAATACGTGATCTCTCTTTTCAAGGATGGCAGAGAAGCGGATGTGGGAAATTTTTCCGACGACGTGATCTGTCTTACCAACCGCGGAAAGCCGATCAAGGCCAAAACCGTTGCGCAAAAGCATTATATCGAACAGATAAAGAATAACACCGTGGTTCTCGGTCTCGGTCCTGCGGGCACGGGAAAAACCTTCCTCGCGGTTGCCATGGCGGTGGAAGCACTGCGGCGCAAGGAGGTCGATCGCATCATTCTCACGCGCCCTGCGGTAGAGGCAGGCGAGCGGCTCGGCTTTTTGCCCGGAGATCTGCAAAGCAAGATTGATCCGTATTTAAGACCTCTGTACGATGCGCTTTTTGAGCTTCTCGGCCCGGAAAACTATCAGCGCCACAAGGAGCGCGGAACGATCGAGATCGCGCCGCTTGCCTATATGCGAGGAAGAACCCTGGATTCGTCCTTTATCATTTTGGACGAGGCGCAGAATACAACGCCGGAGCAAATGAAAATGTTTCTCACCCGTCTTGGCTACGGCTCGAAGGCTGTGGTGACGGGAGATATGTCGCAAACGGATCTGCCAAGCGGGCAGAAGAGCGGTCTTTCGATCGCCTCCTCCATTCTCCGCGATATTTCGGGCATCGGGATCTTTTCCTTCACCTCGCGTGACGTGGTGCGCCATCCCTTGGTGCGCAGGATCATCGACGCCTACGAGAAATACGACAAAGCGGTAGCGGCGAAAAAGAAAGGAAGCAAAAATGAAGAAGCATAAATTATATATAAGCTTTGCGGCAACCAAGGAAATGCTCCTTGCGGATTACGCGCTGAAAAAAACGCTCCGCGCCGCCATCTCGCAAACTCTTCTGTACGAGGGCTTTCCGATGGATGCATCGGTTTCGGTCACCGTGTGTGATAACGCGTACATCCGTACTCTCAATAAAGAGCACCGTGACGTCGACCGCGAGACCGACGTTCTTTCCTTCCCGATGTACGAGGCAGGGGAGTGGGAAAGCGAGGGAGACTTCGGGCCCGTTATGCTCGGCGATATCGTGATCTCTCTGGAGCGCACCGCCGTGCAGGCCGAGGAGCTCGGAAACTCCTTTTTGCGCGAAGCCGCCTTCCTTGCGATACATTCCACTCTGCATCTTTTGGGCTACGATCACGAGAGAAGCCCCGAGGACGAGGAGGAGCAGTGCGCAAGGCAGAGAGCCATAATAGAAAAAATGAATTTTCAAGAGGATGTAGAAATATGAAAAGAACCGCCTTTATTGCATTTATCGGCCGTCCCAACGTGGGAAAATCCACGCTTCTCAACGCGATCCTCGGAGAGAAGGTCGCTATCGTTTCGAAGAAGCCGCAGACCACTCGAAACCGCATCACGGGCATCCATACCGTGGGTGAGGATCAGATGGTATTTTTGGATACCCCCGGCGTACATAAGCCGCGCACCAAGCTTGGTGATTTCATGGTAAAAACCGCAACGGATACGCTTTCTGGCGTGGATGCCGCCGTTCTGGTGGTGGAGGCGCGCGAGGCCGTTGGCGATATCGAGGCGTCGCTGATCGAAAAAATCAAAGCATCCGATATCCCCGCGATCCTCGTTATCAATAAAATCGATGCCGTTCGCCCTGCAAACATAGCGAAAACGATTGAGGCTTACGCCGCCGCGCATAGCTTTGACGCGGTCGTTCCGATCAGCGCTAAGCACGGCAAGGGCGTGGATACCGTGCTCTCCGAGTGCGAGAAATTCCTTTACGAGAGCGAATGGTTCTTCCCGGACGATATTTTGACCGATCAGCCCGAGCGCCAGCTTGCCGCCGAGGTCATTCGTGAGAAGCTTCTCCGTCTTTTGGAGGAGGAGATTCCGCACGGAACTGCCGTTTCCATTGAGGAATGGAAGGAAAAGAAGGACGTGATCTCCATTCGCGCGGAGATCTATTGCGAAAAGGCGTCGCATAAGGGTATGATTATCGGTAAAAACGGTCAGACGATCAAAACGGTCGGAACCTACGCAAGAGAAGATCTTGAAAAAATGCTCGGAACGCGCATCTTCCTCGATCTTTACGTGAGAGTGAAGGAAAACTGGCGTGACAGCGATTTCACTCTGCGCAACTTCGGCTATAACGAAGAGAACTGATGCTGACGACAGTTACCGGGTTGATCATCCGCACCGCCGATATCAAGGAGTCGGACAGGCTTGTCACCATCTTCACGGAGGAAACCGGTGTGATCACCGCCGTTGCCAAGGGTGCGCGCTCGATCAAGAGCCGCCAGATGTCGGCCACGCTGCAGTTTTGCTACGGCCGCTACGTTTTATATCAGAAAAACGATTTTTATTGGATCAAGGAAGCAGAGCTTCTCGAAAGCTTTTTTGATATCCGCAAGCGCCTCGAGGGGCTTGCGCTCGCTTCCTATCTTTGCGAGATCCTTTCGGACGTTACCGTATCCGAGGCGGACAGAGAGCTTTTGCGTTTGTCCTTAAATTCTCTGTATGCGATCGCAAAGGGGCAGATCCCGCTTTCCAAGATCAAAGCCGCCTTTGAGCTTCGTGCCGCCGCCATTCTCGGCTTTTTGCCGGACGTGCTTGCGTGCCGCGAATGCGAAAAAAAGGACGGTGACTTTTATCTTGACGTGATGGACGGAAGCCTCATCTGTGCCGATTGCCGTGCCGAGGGTGAGGTTGCGTTCGATCCGCGCGAGGACGATGGACACGAGCGCCATCTTCTGTGTATCTTGCCCGAGGGCGCGAAGATTGCCGTCGGCTACGTGATATACAGTCCCTTGGAGAGGATCTACGCCTTTCGGATCGGAGAAGAGGATATGCGCTTCTTCGCATCGGCCGCCGAGCATTATCTTTTAAATCACCTGGAGCGCAGCTTTAAAACGCTTGATTTCTATAAAGAGGTCGCTCCCCAACAATAAAAGCCAAAGCGCGCCGCTATGCGGCCGCATGAAAGGAATATACTATGCCGTTTTCCTCCAAAATGCTTCGCACCTTGGAGTTTGATAAAATCACACAAATGCTCGCGGAGCACGCCGCCGTCGCGGGTGCAAAGGGAAGAGCGCTCGCGCTTCTTCCGAGTGAGGATATATCCGCCGTCACCGTGCGCCAAAATCGCACGGAGGATGCAAAGCGCCTGATCAATCATAAGGGCTACCCCTCCTTTTCTGCCGATGAAAGCGTCGTTGCTTCCGCAGAGCGCGCATATAAGGGTGCGGTGCTTTCGCCGAAGGAGCTTCTTTCGATCGCATCGCTTCTTTACAGCACGCGAACGCTTCTCGATTATCTGCATACGGACAAGCCCTTCGAAACCTGTCTTGACGAGCTGTTTGCGCGTCTGATGCCGAGCCGCTCTCTGGAGGACAAGATCCGCACCGCGATCCTTTCCGAGGATATGATCGCGGATGAGGCAAGCCCCGCGCTTGCGGATATCCGCCGCAAGATCCGCGTGGCAAATAATAAAATTAAAGACACTTTACAGAGCTACGTTGGCGGTAACCGCTTGAAATATCTGCAGGAAAACATCGTCACAATGCGAAACGGGCGCTACGTTGTGCCCGTCAAGGCCGAATACCGCAACGAGATCAAGGGTCTTGTGCACGATACCTCGTCCTCGGGAGCAACGCTGTTCGTCGAGCCGATGGCGGTCGTGGATGCCAATAACGAGCTGAAAAGCCTTGCCGCCGCCGAGCGAAACGAGATCGACCGTATTCTTGCGGCGCTCTCTGCCGCCGCGGGCGAATGCTGCTCCCTGATCTCGCTGAATTACCATAATATCGTCGAGCTTTCCTTTATCTTTGCGTGCGGAAGCCTTGCCATCGAAATGAAGGCGGAACGGCCGCATATCGAGGAGGGAAGAAAGATCGAGCTGCATCGCGCGCGCCATCCCTTGCTCGACCGAAAAACGGTCGTCCCGATCGACGTGGCAGTCGGTGAGCATCACGACAGCCTGATCATCACAGGCCCGAATACGGGCGGTAAGACCGTCACGCTGAACACGCTCGGTCTTCTCACCGTAATGGCGCAGGCAGGTCTGCAGATCCCCGCATTGGATCACTCGCGCATCGGCATTTTTGATCAGGTTCTGGTCGATATCGGTGATGAGCAGAGCATAGAAGCCTCGCTCTCCACCTTCTCCTCGCACATGGTCAATATCGTGGATATCCTTTCTCACGCCACCGACCGCTCTCTCGTTCTGTTTGATGAGCTTGGCTCAGGCACCGATCCCATTGAGGGCGCAGCGCTTGCCGTTGCCATTTTGGAGAATACGAAATCCGTCGGCGCGGTAACGGCCGCCACCACGCACTATGCGGAGCTGAAGGCGTACGCGCTTGAAACCGAGCGCGTGCAGAATGCATCCTGCGAATTTGATCTTGAAACCTTGCGCCCTACCTACCGTCTGATCGTCGGAACGCCGGGTAAATCCAACGCCTTTGCGATCTCCGAAAAGCTCGGGTTGGATGCCTCGATCATCGAGCGCGCGGGCAGGCTGATCGAAAGAGAGGATAAGCAGTTTGAGGAAGTGATCTCGCGCCTTGATAAAGAGCGTGCGGAGATGGAAAAAGCAAAGGGCGAGCATGAGAGACTGCGCGCCGAATACGAGGCCTTTAAGGAGCGCGCCGAGCGCGAGCTCAATCAAAAAATAAAGAAAACCGAGGATGAGGTTGAAAAGCAGGCACTAAAAGCAAGGCAGATCCTTGATAGCGCGCGCGCATCGAGTGAATTTATCTTCCGTCAGCTTGAGGATCTTAAAAAGCAAGAGGATAAGGAAGCGAGAAATCGCATGATGCATTCCGCGAAGGAAGAGATCCGAAAGCATCTGCAAGCCACCGAGGCTATGTTTGAGGGGCTTGAGATCAGCGAGGTCTCGCTTGATGAGGAATACGTGCTTCCGCGGCCGCTTGCCGTCGGTGATAAGGTATACCTCGTCAGCCTCGGAAAAGAGGGTGTCGTCACCGCGCTTGCCGATAAGCACGGCATGTATGCCGTCACCTCGGGTATATTAAAAACCAAGGTCGACGTGAAGGGACTCCGCCTGATGGACGGAAAGCAGGCCTTCCGCAAAAAGGCGGAGGCACCGAAAAAGCCGAGCGAGGGAAAGGTAAAGAAATCCATCGTTTCCACCTTCCGTCCCGAGATCGATGTGCGCGGCATGATCGGAGAGGATGCTTGGTTCGTGATCGATAAGTATCTTGACGATGCGGTTCTTGCGAATATTCCCACGGTTCGTATCATTCACGGTAAGGGCACGGGTGCGCTTCGCGCCGCACTTTGGAAGTATTTTAAAACCGACCGCCGTATCAAAACCTACCGCCACGGTGAGTGGGGCGAGGGTGATGCAGGTGTCACCGTAATTGAATTTAAGCAATAAGTGAAAAATGCGTTTTAAGAAAAATTATCGTTTGTTATAATTTTAAGGAGCATCGGTAAAATTATGTTTCATGAGAATTTTAAGGATACCTATGCCGCGCTGAACGGCGAGGTACGTTATTTCGGCAAGAAAACGAAGATCGAAACCGAAAACGAAGTGATCTTGAAGAAGCTTTCGCCTCTTTGCGCGGGCGATGCGGAAAAAGCAATCGCATCCATCCGCTTTTTGCCTCTCACGAGTGCCGAGAAGGGAAAGATCGAAAAGACCTTCGGTAACGTCTTTGAGGATAAGGAGGATGCATACCTCGTTGAGGTGTGTGTCGATACGGTCACCGTATATTCGAATTACGAGCGCGGCTTCCTCTACGGTGCATCTACTATTTGGACGCATTACAGAGACGGCATCAAGGAAGGCCTGATCTATAACGTGCCCCTCGTGCAGCTCCGCGCGGTAAAGCTGTATCTTCCCGCAGAGGATAAGCTGGATGAGTTCTATTATATGGTCGATATGTTCATGCATTACGGCTATAACGCATTGATCCTCGAGGTCGGCGGCGCAATGGAATATAAAAAGCATCCCGAAATCAACGAATTCTGGGTGGATACCTGCCGCGAGCTGTATGAGTACAGCGGTAAGGCGACCGAGCTGCAATCCTCGCAAAAATGGGAAAAGGACTCTATCCATATCGAAAACGGCGGCGGCAAATTTCTCTCGCAGGATCTCGTTCGAAAGATATGCGCCTACTGTCGCGCGCACGGACTTGAGCCGATCCCCGAATGCCCCTCGCTTTCCCATGCGGATTATCTGATCGCAGGAAGAGCAGAGCTTGCGGAAAAGCCCGACGATCCCTTCCCGGATACCTACTGTCCGTCAAATCCCGGGGTCTACGATATCCTTTTCGAAGTAATGGACGAGGTGATCTCGGTCTTTGAGCCCAAGGTAATGCATATCGGGCATGACGAGTATTACGTATTCGGTGAATGCCCGCGATGCAAGGGAAAAAAAGGCGCAGAGCTTTACGCAGCCGATATTACGAGGATTCACGGCTATCTTGCCGCACGCGGCATCCGCACGATGATGTGGGCCGAGAAGCTTCTCAATCTTTACAGCAAGGCGTGGATTCCCACGGGCGGTGCGCGCTACTCGCTCCGTTACGAGGGGAGCGGCCGCTTCTTTACCTATAAGGGGCAGAGGCTTGAGGTGCAAAAAACGAGCTACGTGCCCGAGTACGATGTTCCGCTTCTTCCCGAGGGTACGGTATACCGAACCACGGAAGAGACCTACCCTGCCATCGGTATGATCCCGAAGGATATTATTGCAATGCATTGGTTCTTCACCTACTACGAGCTCGGCGATATGGATTTCCATTATCACGGCATCCCGATGGCATACGGAAACTTTAACGGGCTTGCCTTTAGCCGCTGGAAGGGCAGAGTGGCATCGGGCGCGAAGGGCTTCTGCGTATCCAGCTGGGGCGCGTCCGACTTCAAGCAGATGCAAAGAGGTAAGCGCATTGGAGATATCATTTATGCCGCTCGTATGGCATGGAGCAGAGATTACGATGAGGAAAAGAAAAACCTTGAACTGCAGTACACGGCTTCTTCCGTATTTGATTACCGCTTCCGCGATGCAATGAAGGGCTCGTACGTGGATATTCTTCACACGGCGGATCTTAATATTGCGCACGGCTACTTCGGCTGTGGCGATTTTCTCATAGACGATATGTTCCGCCTCGGCTATTATCATCTGCATTATACGGACGACACCGAGGAAAGAGTGGATATTCTGTGGGGTGAAAACGTCGGCCCTGCGGACGAGGCCGCTGACGGCGGTTCGGGCTTTGCCTCTGCCGTGGGCGCAGATCCGCGCAATTTCGCCTCTTGCCGCGAAACGGTCTTCACCTGCGATTTTCTCGATAAGGATGGTCGCCGATATTATCGCTTCGTGATCCCCACGAAGAAGCCCGTCGCTCGCGTGGAAAGCGAAATCTTTGATCCGTATAAGGAAAAGCATACCGTAGAAAGCATTACCGTTTATAATAAAAATAGATTTTAAGGAGCATCGGTAAAATTATGTTTCATGAGAATTTTAAGGATACCTATGCCGCGCTGAACGGCGAGGTACGTTATTTCGGCAAGAAAATGAAGATCGAAACCGAAAACGAAGTGATCTTGAAGAAGCTTTCGCCTCTTTGCGCGGGCGATGCGGAAAAAGCAATCGCATCCATCCGCTTTTTGCCTCTCGCGAGTGCCGAGAAGGAAAAGATCGAAAAGACCTTCGGTGACGTCTTTGAGGATAAGGAGGATGCATACCTCGTTGAGGTGTGTGCCGATGCGGTCACCGTATATTCGAATTACGAGCGCGGCTTCCTCTACGGTGCATCTACTGTCTGGACGCATTACAGAGACGGCATTAAGGAAGGCCTAATCTATAACGTTCCCTTGGTAGAGTTCCGTGCTGTTAAAATGTATCTTCCTGCAGAGGAAAAAATCGACGAGTTTTATTATATGGTTGATATGTTCATGCACTACGGCTATAACGCGATCGTTCTCGAGGTCGGCGGTGCGATGGAATATAAAAATTCTCCCGAGATCAATAAGTTCTGGATAGAGACCTGCGAGGAGCTCTTTGAATACAACGGCAAGGCAACCCAGCTGCAAACCACCCAGCCCTGGGGCAAAAACTCCATTCATATCGAAAACGGCGGCGGTAAGGTGCTTTCGCAGAAGCTTGTAAAAGAGATCTGCGACTATTGCCGCGCGCACGGCCTTGAGCCGATCCCCGAGGTGCCCTGCCTTTCTCACGCCGATTATCTGATGGCGGGAAGAACCGATTTTGCCGAGCGCCCCGAGGATCCGTTCCCGGATACCTACTGTCCCTCCAATCCCAAGTCCTACGAGGTTCTTTTCAAGATCTTCGAGGAGGTGATTGCGGTATTCGAGCCGAAGGTGCTTCATATCGGACACGATGAGTATTACGTTTGCGGCGTTTGCCCCCGTTGCAAGGGCAAGAAGGCCGCCGAGATCTACGCAGGCGATATCACGAAGATACACGATTATCTTGCCGAGCGCGGCATCCGCACCATGTTCTGGTCGGAAAAGCTTCTCAATAGCTATAACAAGGCATGGCAGCCCGCAGGTGGCGCACGCTACACCACGAAATATACAGGAAGCGGCAAGTTCGTCACCTATAAGGGAAAGAAGCTGGAGGTGCAGACGCGTACCTCTGTTCATCCGTATGATATTCCGCTTCTTCCCGAGGGCACGGTTTATACCACGATCGAGGAAACCTATCCCTGCATTTCCATGATCCCGAAGGACGTCATCGCCATGAACTGGTATTATTCCTTCTACGAGCTCGGTGATATGGATTATCATTATCACGGCATTCCGATGGTTTACGGTAACTTCTCGGGCCTTGGCTTCAATAACTGGAAGGGAAGAGTTGCCACGGGTGCGAAGGGCTTCGGCGTATCCAGCTGGGGCGCATCCGACTTTAAGCAGATGCAGAGGGGTAACCGCCTTGGCGATGCCGTTTACGCGGCACGTATGGCTTGGAGCAGAGATTATAACGAAAAGGATAAGGGCACGGAGGTAAAGTATACCGCCGCCTCGCTCTTTGACTATCGCTTCCGCGATGCCCTCAAGGGCTCTTACGTGGATATTCTTCACACCACGGAGCTCGAGATCCCGCACGGCTATTTCGGCTGTGGCGATTTCTGGGAGGATGATCTGTTCCGTATGGGATATTTCCATCTCTTCTACGAGGATGGAACCGAGGAAAAGGTTGAGATCCTTTGGGGTGAAAACGTTGGCCCTGCCGGTCAGATCACCGAAAACGGCGCTAAGATCGAGTTCGCGGAGGACGGTCAGCCCAAGATGGTATCCTCCTCTCGCGAAACCATCTTCACCTGCGATTTTCTCGATAAGGACGATCGCCGCTACTATCGCTTCGTGATCCCCACGAAGAAGCCCGTTTCCCGCGTGGAAACCGAAATTTTTGAAGAGTTCAAGGGCAAGCATACCCTGGAGAGCGTGCAGATCCATAACTGATCAAATTTACATAGGAGACATCTCTATGTTCCATGAAAACTTTAAAGACACCTACGCCGCTCTGAGCGGCGAGGTGCGCTTTCTCGGAAATGCAACGCGGATCGAAAGCGAAAACGAAGTGATTTTAAAAAAACTTTCGCCGCTTTGCGTAGGCGATGGGGAAATCGCATCCGTTCGCTTCCTGCCTCTCACCGATTCGGAGAAGGCAAAGATCGAAAAGACCTTCGGCGAGGTCTTCGAGGATAAGGAAGACGCGTATCTTTTAGAGGTGACGAGGGATACGGTCACCGTATATTCAAATTACGAGCGCGGCTTCCTTTACGGTGCCTCGACGCTTTGGTCGCACTACAAGGGTGGCATCAAGGAGGGGATTATTTATAACGTTCCCTTGGTGCAGCTTCGCGCCGTGAAAATGTATCTGCCTGCCGAGGAAAAGCTCGACGAGTTTTTCTATATGCTCGATATGTTCATGCATTACGGCTATAATGCATTGATCCTCGAGGTCGGCGGTGCAATGGAATATAAAAGGCATCCCGAGATCAACGAGTTCTGGGTGGATTCCTGCAAGGAGCTTTTTGAATACAGCTGTAAGGCGCGTAAGCTTCAGCTTTCGCAAAGATGGGGCAAGGACTCCATTCATATCGAAAACGGCGGCGGCAAATTTCTCTCGCAGTCGCTCGTTAAAAAGATCTGCGATTATGCGCGCTCTCGCGGCCTTGAGCCGATCCCCGAGGTTCCCTCGCTTTCCCACGCCGATTATCTTTTGGCGGGAAGAGCCGAGCTTGCCGAGCGCCCCGAGGATCCGTACCCGGACGTTTACTGTCCGTCAAATCCAAAATGCTACGAGCTTCTTTTTGACGTGATGGACGAGGTGATCTCGGTTTTTGAGCCCAAGGTAATGCATATCGGGCATGACGAGTGCTACGTTATGGGTGTTTGCCCAAAATGCAAAGGGAAGAGATCTGCCGAGCTTTATGCCTCGGATATAAAGAAAATCCACGGCTATCTTGCCGATCGCGGCATCCGAACGATGATGTGGTCGGAGATGCTGCTTAACAGCTACGATGAAAAATGGAATCCCGCGGGCGGTGCGCGCTATACGAGAAGATACACGCCGAGCGGTGATAAATTCACCTTCAAGGGCAAGAAGCTTGAGGTGCAATGGGGACACACGCTTTCGCCCTACGACGTGCCGCTTCTCCCCGAGGGCTCGTATACCACGATCGAGGAGACCTATCCCGCGATCGGCATGATCCCGAAGGATATCATCTGCGTGAACTGGTATTATTTCTATTACGAGCTCGGCGATATGGATTTCCATTATCAAGGCCTGCCGCACGTCTTCGGAAACTTCTGCGGCACGCTTTGCAGAAATTACCGCGGCCGAGTCGCGACGGGTACGAAGGGCTTCGTCGTCTCCAGCTGGGGTGCATCGGATCTTAGGCAGATGCAAAGAGGCGTGCATCTTGGAGATATGGTATACGCATCGCGTATGGCGTGGAGCAGGGATTATAGCGAAAGGGATCTCGATCTTGAAATTCAATACGCGGCCTCCTCTGCGTTCGATTATCGCTTCCGCGAGGCGCTCGAGGGACCCTATGTGGACGTTTTGCACACCACCGAGCTTCAGATCAAGCACGATTATTTCGGATGCGGCGAGTTCCCGAGTGACGATGAGTTCCGCCTCGGATATCTTCATCTCTATTATGAGGACGGAAGCGCGGAGAGGGTGGATATCATTTGGGGCGAAAACGTAGGCCCTGCGTCCGAGCCGAACGCCTTAAAGAAGCTGATGTCCTATACGCGCGAAACCATCTTCACCTGCGATTTTCTTGATAAGGATGGCCGCCGCTATTACCGCTTTGCGATCCCCGCGAAGAAGCCCGTTTCCCGTGTGGAAACCGAGATTTTTGATGAATATAAAGATAAGTATTTACAGGATAGCGTCACGATCAAAAACCGATAAAAGCAGGAGAATGCTATGCGTTTTATAAAAATGGAGGCAGAATGTACCGAAGAGGTGCTTCTCGAAACTCTGAAAAACAATCAGAAGGTAAACGAAGGCGTTAAGTTTGCCGAGGGCGAGGGAAAGCCCTTCATGCATTTCAAAAAGAAAAACAAAACCGTAAGAATGCGCTGTGAGCTGATGGATCGCCCCACGAAGGATAACGGCTTTTTGATGGGCACGTATTTTGCGGGGCGCACAAAGCAGATCGGCGACAAAACGCGCCTTTACGGCGTGATTTTGACCGAGCCGTATTTTCATATACTGTGGCTTGCCATGGTTGCGTATTTTGTCTTTTATTGTATAACGCACGCCGCGTTTTCCGCCGTTCCCGTATGTCTTATCGTATTTGTGTATTTTATGTTCCGCGGCGAATATAAAAAGCAGCGCCGTATTAAAGCGTATCTTGCCCGCGCCTGCAAGCGCGCGGAGTCCGAGAATAAAAGGTAAGGGAGAATCGTATGAGCTTCAATCCGAATTTTAAAGACACCTACGTAAGTCTATCCGAGGATAAGGTGCTTTTGGATCAGAACACCGTGATCGATAGCAAAAATTCCGTTGTTTTAAGAACTCTTTCGCCTCTGCTCGTTGGCGAAAAGCCCGATGCCGCCAAGTCGATCTGCTTTCTCCCTCTGGATGAGGGCGCAAGAGATAAGGTGATCGCCGCCTTTGGCGAGGTGCTTTCGGAAGCGGAGGATGCCTACCTTCTGGAGGTGGAGCAGACCTGTATCACCGTTTATGCAAATGATCTTCGCGGTCAGCTTTACGGCGCTTGTACGCTCCTTTCGCATTACAGAGACGGTATTGGCGTAGGGTATATCTATAACGCCCCCTGCGTGCCGTTCCGTGCGGTGAAGATGTATCTGCCTGCGGAGGATAAGCTCGACGAGTTTTATTACATGCTGGATATGTTCATGTATTTCGGCTATAACGCGGTCGTTCTTGAGGTTGGCGGCGCAATGGAATACGAGAAGCACCCCGAGATCAACGATTTCTGGGTGGAGCATTGCAAGATCTTCAGCGAGTACAGCCATTATGCGGACAATCTGCAGCATTCGCAGACCTGGGGCAAAAACTCCATCCATATAGAAAACGGCGGCGGGGAATATCTCTCGAAGGCTACCGTCAGAGCGATCTGCGAGTACGCGCGCTCCCGTGGACTTGAGCCGATCCCCGAGGTTCCCAGCCTTTCGCATGCCGATTATCTTTTGGCCGGCAGAACGGATTTTGCCGAGCGCCCCGAGGATCCGTATCCCGATACCTATTGCCCCTCCAATCCAAAATCCTATGAGGTTCTTTTCGACGTTATCGACGAGGTCATCGAGGTTTTTGAACCCAAGGTCATGCACATCGGGCACGATGAATTTTACGTCTACGGCGTATGCGAGAAGTGCCGCGGCAAGCGCGGTGCGGATATTTTTGCCGCCGATATCACGAAAATTCGCGATTATCTTGCCGCGCGCGGAATCCGCACGATGATGTGGTCGGAGAAATTGATCAACAGCTATACGAGAGATTTCCGTCCCATTGGCGGCGCGTATTACGCAACGCGCTTCAAGGAGAGCGATATTCCCGTTGTATTCAAGGGCAAGGAATATAAGGTGCAGTACGGAAAAAATCTCCTCTACGATGAGGCGGCGCTCCTGCCCACGGACGCTATCTGCACCGAGGTGGAGGAAACCTATCCCGCGATCTCGATGATCCCGAAGGACGTCATCTGCATGAACTGGTATTGGTCGCTCTATCCGCAGGGAGAGCGCGAGTTCCATTACAACGGCCTGCCGCTCGTTTACGGAAACTTTGAGGGCATGCTTTTTAAGAATTGGAAGTATAGAGTTGCTTCGGGCGCAAAGGGCATGGCCGTTTCCAGCTGGGGCGCATCCGACTTCAAACAGATGCAAAGAGGCAAGCGTATTGCCGACGTCATTTATGCGTCGCGCATGGCGTGGAGCAGGGAATATGACGATACGAAGTGCGGAAGAGAGCTTTCCGCCGCGGCCTCCGCTGTTTTTGATTACCGATACCGCAAGGCGCTTGAGGGCTCGCACGTCGATATTCTGCACACCACGGATATCGAGATACCGCACGGCTATTTCGGATGCGGCGATTTTCTGGATGACGATATGTTCCGTCTCGGATACTATCATATCTTTTATAAGGATGGAACGGACGAGAAGGTCGAGATCCTTTGGGGAGAAAATATCGGTCCCGCGGCGAAAAAAGGCGCGGACAGAGATTATCCCTTCACGGAGAGCAGCAGCTCCGAGGATTTGGGCTATTGCCGCGAAACCGTATTCACCTGCGATTTCGTGGATCAGGATGACGGCAGATATTACCGCTTTGTGATTCCCACAAAGAAGCCCGTGGCCTACGTAAAGCCCGAGATCTTCGGAAAATACGAGGATCACGTGGTTGTTAACAGCATCACGATCAAGAACTGAAAAAATCACCTTTAACCGTGTAAAAACGATAAAAGCAACCGCCCCATGCCATTTGGCGATCGGGGCGGTTGTTTTTGTGCTTTGTTTATAAAAACACATTTAATTTGAGGCAGAAAATTAAAAGATATTAGCCGTCACGTAGCTTGCAAAGTTGTTGAAGCGGTTGGATGCCTCGCCCGGCTTGCCGGTTCCAACGGGAAGGATCTTCACCGCAAGCTCCTCGATCTCGGAAATTTTTCCATTGCAGTAATCGAGAAGTCTTTCTCTGCAATCTTCAAGGCGAAGCATCGTTCCGCCGAATCTGTGATCCTGCACGTCGAAGCCTGTGGTCTTATACTCGGTATGCCACTGCGTGCGGAACGCCTTATAAAGCACCTTCATTTTGCGGATCACCTCGGTGAAGTCTTTGGTTGCAAGTGCGTAAAGTGTCTCGCGATCGTTTTTCTGATAAGCCTCTCTGGTTTTCACGCCGAGCGCATATTTAACTTCAAGCACCGAGCAAAGCGCCGAGAGCGTGCGGAAAAGATAGCCGTATTTTCTGTATTTTTTAGCAAGGTCGGAAAGCCGTTCGGCATACTCCGTATAAAGCGATTCATTTTCCGGCGTAACGGTGTAATCAAGGAAGCCGTTGAAGGGATCGGTGAAAAGCATATAGCGCGAAGGATTTGCCACCTCCTGCGCATGGGGAAGCGCGTTCGGCAGGTCCATTGCCATCATATCGTCAAAGGCGATGCCGAATTTTTTCTCGAAATCCGCCTTGATCTTTTTTTCGTCACGCTCGCCCTTCAGATATCTTGCAAGGAAATAGAGCGAGGGAAGTCTTGTGAAGGGAGAGCATTCTCCGCCGTAGTCGCCCCACATGGTGAAAATCACGTTCTTCACCTTGTATTTTTCGCAGGCGCGCATTGCGGGAATCATGGTTTCCAGGGTGTAGTCATTGTGAGGTGCAATGCCTTGCCATCCCCACGCGCCGCCGGCAAACCAAGTGTCCCTTGACAGCTGCATATGGTTATGGAGCATCGCCTCATATTCTTCATCCTTTTTATGGTAGTAGTCCCAGTAAACGGGAAGAACGCCGTCGATCAGTGTATCCTTGCATTCCTTGGGCAGATCCACCTTCGGGATATAATAATCGTCATAGCCGAGTGGGCGGAAGAACATATCCGACCACATAAGGCAGGTGTAGCCGTATTTTTCCGCCAATGCCTTCACCCTGTTGAGATGCCTTTTGAGAATCGAAAATGCGGATTCGTATCCGTGCTTTTCAAGGAATTTTCCCCGTCCGAGCATCAGTGCCTCGTCCATACCGATATGGATCGTGCGGCTTTTGAGCGTAGAGGAGAGCGCCTCAAACATACGGTCGATCACTTCGTAGGTTCTATCCTCGTCCACGAGCATAATATCGTCGTAATCCACGGGGATCTTGCCCCATTTGAGTGCGGCGGGCAAATGCGCAAGCGTCTGCATGCAGGGGATCACCTCTATGCCAAACGATAGGGCAAAGGCATCGATCTCCTTTAGCTCCTGTGCGGAGTACGCACCGCGCATATATCCGAAATACGGCTCGTCCTTGATCTCGAAGGTATCCTCTGTGTAAAGCATCAGCGTGTTGTAGCCCATCCTTTTCAGCAGGGGAATAAATTTTTTCAGCGCAGAAACGGTCATCACCGAGTTGCGCGAAACGTCGATCATAACACCGAGATGTTCAAGTCTCATGGTAAATACCTCGTCAAGCAGTGGTTTTTATGTAAAAACAGTATAGCATGTTTTCTATCGAAAGTAAATACTATATTTTGCTGTTGCTGTGTCAAAATTTGTGCGGCGCGTTTCTTGACTTTACGGAGAAAAAATGTTATACTGTAGGCAGTAATTTTTGATAGGAGAGAAAGCTATGCCGTTTCTTTCGCCCGATTTTTATTTCGAAACCTACGCGGGCGCATCCGTCGCCTTCCTTCAAGAGCATGGGATCAAGGCGCTCGTTCTGGATATCGACAATACTTTAGAGCCCTATGAAAACGCAGAGCCCGGCGAGGGCGTGCTTATGTGGTTTGCCGCCTTGAAGGAGGCGGGCATCAAGGCCGCCTTCGTTTCCAATAACGGAAGAGAAAGAGTGGAGACCTTCAATAAGGATCTTGGAAATATTGCCTATTATAAGGCAAAAAAGCCCTTTGCGGGAAAAATAAAAAGGGCTATGCGTGAAATGGGCGTTAAAAAAAACGAAACGCTGTTTATGGGGGATCAGATCTTCACGGACGTCCTCGCCGCCCGTTTTTCGGGTATTCGCGCGGCGCTCGTTCCTCCGATCAAGGATAAGACCGATCCGCTCACGCGCTTTAAGCGCCTCCTTGAGCGCCCGATCATGAAACGCTATTTCAGGAGAAATAAAAAAGATGTGTGAACCTAAATTTGGCCCGGGCGGCGGTTGCGAGCAGTTCCGCCTTTCGGGAGCCAAAAGCGTTCTGGATGCGCCCGCATTCGTAAAGGGGTACGGCCTGGATGCTTATGAATACGAGGCGGGAAACGGCCTGACGGCCTCGGCGGAGAGTCTGCTGCTCATTGGTCAGGAGGCGAAAAGACAGGGAATTTCCATGTCCTTGCACGCGCCCTATTTCATTTCGCTTTCAAGCGTTGAATTGCAAAAAAGGCTCAATAGCGTGGAGTATATCCGCCGCAGTCTTTCCGCGGCACGCCTGCTGTGTGCGAACGTGATCGTGGTGCACACGGGCTCTGCGGGGAAGATCTCGCGCAGAGAAGCAATGGATTTTGCGAGAGACACCCTCTGCAAAGCGCTGGAAAGCGTGGATACCTACGGGGTTAAGATCGGTCTTGAAACCATGGGCAAGCAAAATCAGCTCGGAACGCTGGATGAGGTGATCGAGCTTTGTTCTATGGATGAGCGGCTTGTGCCCGTGGTGGATTTCGGTCACATGAACGCGAGAGAATGCGGCGGCGTATTCCCCGATCGTGATGCCTATCTTCGTGTGTTCGATGCGATCGGAAGCCGTCTTTCGGATGCGGTGGCGCGAAATTTGCATTGTCATTTTTCGAAGATCGAATGGACGGCGGCGGGAGAAAAACGCCATTTAACCTTTGAGGATACCGCCTTCGGCCCGGATTTTGAGCCGCTTTGCGAGGTGATCGCAAAGGAGCGCCTTGCGCCCACGGTGATCTGTGAATCCGCAGGCACGCAAACGCGGGATGCACTCCTTATGAAAAAAGCATTTGAAGGGAGCAGAGGATGACACCTATAAAAAATCTTCGCGCCGTCATGGCAAGGCTGAAGCTGAACGCTGTATTGGTGACCGATGAAAAAAATCAGCAGTATCTTTCCGGCTTTTCGTTTACGGACGGTTTTCTTCTGATCTTAAAAAAAGAAGCGTACCTCGTCACGGATTTTCGCTATAAGGAGGCCGCGGAGCGTGCCGCGTATGCGGATTTTACTGTTGCGGTGCCGGAGGGCAGATTTTCCTTCCTTGAAAAAACGCTCGCGGATGCGGGCGTGCGCCGTCTCGGCTTTGAGGGAAGCGCTCTCTCCTATGCGGAGTATAAGCGATATAAGGAGCGCTTGAAGGGAACCTCGTTCTGCGACGTCGGCGCCGAGATCGACCGTATGCGAGAGGTGAAGACCGGTACGGAGATTGCCTTGATCGAAAAGGCGCAGAGCATTACGGATGCGGCGTTTTCCGAGCTTCTTCCCATGCTCTCGCCGCGTATGACCGAGATCGAGGTCGCCGCGGAGCTTGAATACAGAATGCGCAGGCTCGGAGCGGACGGCATGAGCTTTGATACGATCGCCGTTTCGGGCAAGCAAAGCGCCCTGCCGCACGGTGTGCCGCGCCCCGTACCTCTCGAAAAGGGATTTCTCACGATGGATTT
>JAZQTA010000101.1:0-16674 GCA_045630385.1 Eubacteriales bacterium
GCGCTTGGGCTGGGTTTTGGGATGGCGCGGCGTGAATACGGTGCAGCAATCCTCATAAGGAAGGATCGAGGTATCGAAGGTATCGTAGCGGCGCGCTTCGATGACGATCTCGTTCTTATCCATACCGATGCAGGGACGGAACACGGGCATATCCACCACGCTATCCGTGACGGCAATGGCCTTCAAGGTCTGCGATGCGACCTGCCCGAGGCTTTCGCCCGTGACAAGGCAATCGCACTTATATTCTCTTGCGCACCGCTCGGAAAGCCGCATCATGAAAATGCGAAGAATGAGCGTGAAGAAATCCTCCTGGCAGTGATCGCGGATCTCTTCTTGAATATGCGTCAAGGAAATCGTGTGCACGTGGATACGCGAGCAGAACTTGCACATTTTCTCCGCCAAGGTCATGACCTTTTCTCTCGCACGCTCCGAGGTATAAGGATAGGATTCAAAATGAAGCGCCTCGATCTCAAGACCGCGCTTGGCCATCAGGCAGCCCGCAACGGGAGAATCGATACCGCCCGAAAGGAGCAGAAGGCCGCGCCCTGCGGAGCGCAAAGGCAGACCGCCCGCGCCCGGCTCCTGTCCGGCGCGGATGAAGGCGTTCTCTTCCCTGACCTCGACCGTGACCGTGACCTCGGGATCGCGGACGTTCACGCGGATGCCGCGCACGCTTTCGAGAATCACGCCGCCGATCTCGGCAGAGATCTCGGGAGAGGTGTAGGGGAACGCTTTATCCGAGCGCTTGCCCTCCACCTTGAAGGTCTTCTTACCGTAAAGCTTCGCGGGAAGGTATTCCTTCGCTACGGCGCGGATGCTATCCATATTCTTTTCACAAACGGCGGCACGGTTGACACCGACGATACCGAACACGCATTTCGCCGCCTCGTACATGCCGTCCATATCGCAAAATTCGTCCTGCGGCTCAACGTAGATCGTGCTCTGACGGGAATAGATCTTAAACGTGCCGTGCACCGAGGCGCGGCGGCGCAGCTCCTTGACGAGCGCGCTCTCGAAATTCTGGCGATTCGCGCCTTTAAGAATAAGCTCGCCGTACTTACAAAGGATGATTTCCTGAATATTCATTTTCTGCTCTTTTCTTTGTTTTTGTAAACAATTATTTTCTTATTCACCATTCTTCGATGCTCTTCTCGTGAACGGCGGTTTTGCCTTCCTTATCCGAAACGATCTCAAAAACGACCGAAAGCTCGAACGCATCCACGCCTTCGCCGCGGATCGCAAGGCGCATCGGCGCATCGCTTGCGCGCTCGTTGCCGCTGTTTTCCTTCGTGATCGTGGTTTCAAACAAGGTTGTTTTTTCGGGGATGATCTCAAAACGAAGCGCCGCATTTTCCGAAAGGATCGTGGCACGCAAAAGCTTCTTCGAGCCATCCTCCTTTTTCTTTACGAGATACGCAAAACGGCCGTCCTCCGAGAAGGTGATATCCTCGGTTTCGGGCGTGGCAAGCCACAGTGCCGTTACGGGACGGGCAAAGCGCATTTCATCGCGAACAACGACGGCGGTGCGGTTCTCCGTGAGCGCCAGGGCGCGACTTGCCGAGGTGCAGAGGTCACCGTACTGCGGCGTCATATCCAACGCCATGTGCGCGTGCTCTGCTTCGCTCTTATAATCCGAAATTCTTGCATAGGGGGATGCGTGGGTATTAAATACCTGGCCGTTCGGGAGCGTCTCGTCCAAAAGCATAACGAGGTTATGCCCCTCCACGCTCTTTTTATAATAGCGGTAGCGCGGATAGCCGTGCGGCTTCCAGCTCCAATAGTCACCCACGTTATAATCCTCGCATCCGGGATCGCCGAACCAAAGCTCGCCGCCCATGGTGAGATAGAAATGCCCTGCATCGCTATCACCGTGCGTTGCCTCCGAAGCGCCGCCGTGTAGCCCTGCAAAATGGAAATCCTCCTTATCCCAAGAGGAGCGCAGGGTTGCGGTCTGAATACCGTAGGAAACGTAGTCAAGAGAAGCATCCTCGCCGCCCTCGGTACGAACGAAATCATAGTTCAAAATATCTCGGAGCGTTACGCTTCTCGGATTCTCGCGGATCGCATCGTCACGCAGAACCGCGTAGACAGGATTATCAAAATTGCGTGCGGCAAAATAGAAGAGGCTTGTGCTCATTTTTCCGGGCTTGCAATCGTGGAAGTTCCACATTCTGCCCGTATTGTCGCAAATGCGGGAAGCGTAATAGAAGGAATCCGCAAAGCCGACCGTATCCAAATATCCGTAATCCGTGCCGCAGAACGCCTGCATTGCCTCGATCATCGCAACAAAGGGCTCGGTACCGTAAGACCAATAGCCGGGGCTTTCAAGATACGCGCCGTCCGGTGCGTACTGTGCAAGACAGTTGCGGAGAATGGAGATCATCTTCTTCATCATAAAGAGGGAGATCTCGCGATAGCGGTCGAATTCATAGAGCATGCACGCCGCGCGGAACATACCGCCCGCACAGACCGACACCCAGTTATTGCCTCGGTTATGGAAGCGGAAGCCGCCCGTACCGGGGGATGCATGGTTCTGAAGCTTTGGATTATCGTGCACCGAGGAATATCCCATCAGAAGCCCCTTGCGATAAAGGATATCCGCAAAATGCTCTCTTTCCTCCTTGGTGATATCGTTATAAATGATATCGAATGCAGAGGAGAAGCCCGATGCGGCAGAGGCACATCCGAGGAAATGCCCATCGCCCCAATGCTCCCATTCGTCCGCGGCGTACGCCATCAGGCGCGTTGCATCCAGATATTTTTTCTCACCCGTGATCGCATAGGCAAGCGAGAGCTTATTCATTTCATAGGTTGGCTCAACGCCGAGGCGGTTTCCGATGTCGTATCCGTCTCCGAACTTGGAGTTATGCACCCGCTCGGTCACGATCTCGCCATCGGCATTTTTATAGGTGCGGCTCTGCACGAAAAGAAGGCGGTTGCCGTCCTCGTCATAAAGAAAATACGGATGGCGAATGGCAAGCTCACCCTCAGGCGTCCATTCCACCTCTCCCGATTCGGTGAGGGCGAAGTACTGATCAAAATGGTTGCCCGCATAGGAAAGAAGCTCCAGCGTTCTCTCTCTCAGCACTCTTTCCCTTTCGGTCACGGGCGCTTCGTTTTCATAGATCTCTCGAAGAAGGCCATATCCCGCCGTGTGCGACTGGAAGAAGGGGTGCTTAATCTCGCCGTGCGTTTTCTTTATATCCGCAAGAAGCTGCTCCTCATCCGGATCGCGGAAAATGAGATTCGCAAGCACGAGGATCTGCGCTCTTAAGGAGATCGGATCCTCGTTTTTATACGCCATAGGCACTTTTCCGATGACCAAAGCGGCGATCGCGCGGTTATAGAAGAGGTGTGCGCCTGCGGCCTTGATATCCGCAACGCGGACGTATCCCGCGCCGTCAAGCGCCCTTTCGGGAAGCGGCGCTTCAAGATAGGCGCGCACGGGTGCGGCGAGAACGTACACCTCGCCGCCCTCCACGAGAATGGGCTTTGCCCCGATCTCGGTGCGCACGCCGCGAAGAAGCACGGCCTCGTAATCGGCGTAAAGCCAAAGCTCCTCCTTAGGATCACTCGGTGCATCCGCCATTATCTCTGCATCCGTATTCAGATACGGAGCGAGCTCTTGGATCATCGGATTCATATTTTTCTCCAAAAATGTATAGCTTTATTTACGAGATTACCACTTTGCGATCGTGGTTTCCTTCAGCTCCGTCTTGCCGGCGGCCTCAGAAACAATTTCAAACACAACCGAAAGATCAAACTTCTTTACGCCGGTTGCACGAACGGCAAGGCGCGCGGGGCTATCGCTGGCAAGCTCGTTGCCGCTCTTTTTCTTGGTGATGATATTTTCGATCAGCGTCGTATCCTCGGGGATCAATTCAAAGCGAAGCGCTTCGTCCTTCGAGAGAATGGATGCGCGGAGGATCTTCTTCGTTCCGTCCTCGAAGGATTTCGTCATATACGCCACTCTGCCGTCCTCGGAGAAGGAGATCTCCTTTGCCTCGGGCGTTGCCACCCAGATGGGATTTGCGGGGCGCTTGAAGGACATTTCGTCGCGGACGATAACCGTGGTACGGTCCTCGGTCAAGGCAAGGGCGCGCTTTGCACTCTTGCAGGGCGCACCGAACTGCGGCGTCATATCCAAGGTCATGTGACCGTGTCCGTCCTCGCTCTTATAGTCGATAATTCTTGCGTAAGGAGATGCATGGGTATTGAACACCTGACCGCGCGGAACGTCCTTATCGTCAAGAAGCAGAACGAGGTTATGCGCCTCAATGCTCTTTCTGTAATAGAGATAACGGGGATCGCCGCTCGGCTGCCACGACCAATAGGCGCCGACGTTATAATTTTCGCTTCCGGGATCGCCGAACCAAAGCTCGCCGTCCATTTCAAGGTAGAAGTTACCCGCATCGGAGCATCCGTGCGTGGCCTCGCTTGCGCCGCCGTGAAGCCCTGCGAAGTGGAAGCCCTCCTGCTCCCAGGTGGAACGGAAGGTTGCCGTTTCGATGCCGTAGGAAACGTAGTCAAGCGATGCATCGGTGCAATTTTCCGCAGACTTCATCAGATCGTAGTTCCATACGTCGGAAAGACCGCCGCCGACCTCGTCCACCGCCTTCTTACGGATAGCGGCCAGCGCGGGATCGTTATAGTGCTTTGCGGCAAAGCAATACAGACCCGTATCCATCTTGCCGCGGCCGCTATCGTGGAAGCACCAATATTCGCGGCGTGGGTTGCAGATGCGAGAAGCAAAATAGAAGCTATCCTTAAAGCCGACGGTGTCAAGATATCCGTAATCCGTGCCGCACACAGCGATCATATCCTTGATCATGCCGACGAAGGGGCCGGTGCCGTAGGACCAATACGAGGGGCTCTCGATGTACGCACCGTCGGGCGCGTAGCCTGCAAGACAGTTGCGGAGGCAGGCGATCATCTTCTCCATCAGCCAAAGTGCTTTTTCCTTGTAGCGCGGATATTCGAGAAGCATACAACACGTGCGGAACATACCGCCGGCGCAAACCGTTACCCAGTTGTTATGGCGTCCCGTGAAGCCCCACGCGCCGCGAACCTTATAGGAAACGTTGGAATCGTTTCTCGGGTTTCCGAGCACGGAGGAGATACCGCAACGAAGTCCGTGGTGATACAGAATATCGGCAAACCTCTCCCTTTGCTCCGCGGTGAGATCGTTATACACAAGATCGAACGCGGTGGCAAAGCCCGAAGCACTACCCGCGCAGTTAAGGAAATGCCCGTCACCCCAATGCTCCCACTCGCCGGCATCCAAGCCCATCATATAGGTCGCATCGAGATACTTTTTCTCGCGCGTGATCATATACGCTCTCGCAAGGAAGGGCATGTGCCATGCGGATTCGCAGGATTTGCGTCCGCCGTAATCATATCCGTCTCCCCAGCCGGAGCCATCCACCTTTTCGGTGACGATCTCGCCCTCGGCGTTCTTATAGGTGCGCTCTCTGACGAATACAAGACGCTCGCCGTTTTCATCGTAAAGATAATAAGGATGGCGAAGCTCCTTGAGCCTCTGATCCTCTCGCCACTGCACGTTGCCCGCCTCGTCTACGGTGAAGAAGCGCTCGAAATGTGAGATTCCCTCATTCAGCGTTTTCATCACCCACGCGCGGCAGGTAATTTCCTTTTCTGCGGTGGGATTTTCATTCAGATACAGCGCGCGCACCTCATCGTATCCCGCCTGCGTTCCGGAAAAGAAGGGGTGCGAGATCTCACCGTGCGTTTTCACGATGTCCTTCATGATCTTATCCGCAGAGGGATCGCGGAAGATCAGATCGCCGAGACGAAGGATCTGCGTGCGCAGGGAGTCCTTATCCTCGTTCTTATACGCCATGGGGGCTTTACCGAGCACGAGCACGCCGATATCGTAATTATAGAATACGTGCAAGCCCGCCTCCACAGCGGCTTCTACGGGAATATAGCGGCGGCAGTCCACCGCCTCGGAGGCAAACGCCTTGCAAAGATAATCCTCAACGGCGGAGGCGGCGATCAGCACGCGGCCGTTTTCCAGGCGGATCGGCTTTTCACCGACGATCACTCTTTCTCCGCACAGAAGTGCCTTTTCGTAATCAAGATAGAACCAAAGCTCCTCCTTATGGCTTGTCATCTCGTCCGTTTCGGGCGTGGAATACGCCAAAAGATAGGGCTTCAAGGGCTTCAGCATTGCATTCATTATTCTTTCTCCTGTTTGTATAATATGAAAAATAAAAACACCCAAAGGCGAAGAGCGAAAGACTACACTTTCCTACCCTTCACCTTCGGGAAATAAACGTTTTTAAAAAGCAAAGAAAGCATTTCTCTTTCCCTCTTTTCCGAAAACCGCAAACTAAAACTCAAACGGTCAACTATAAATATTATAAATATTCACACGCGTTTTGTCAAGGGAATGAGAGAAAAAAGAAAGATTCTCATATTTTTCGTATCCAATTTCAACATTTCAAGGAATCACAGGTGAAAATTACCCCTGTCGAGGCAAATATTATATAATTTCCTTTGTTTTTTGTTCTTTTTACACAAAGAAAACGAGCTTCTATCTCAAAAAAATTGGAACCATGGTATACTTACAAAATTCAAAATATGTGTTACTATGATTTTGCAAATCGATTTGACAACGCAAAACAAAAGATGTATAATAAGGAGAAGAAATGCAATATATTACCCAAGCCGATCCATATATCGGCGGCAACAGCACGACGTGGAAAAATTGGCAATCGAAATACCAAGAAGAAAAGACTTGTATACCTTGCGAAGATATTCACGGAAAAATTTATCCCTTTGACACCCCTACTTATATTCCGGCACATACGTATTGCAGATGCAAAATCATTCCGATGCGAACAAAGCAAGTCGGAACTTCAACGAGAGAAGGTTGGAACGGTGCGGATGCATGGCTAATGTATCGAAAAAAATTACCAAGCAACTACATCACAAAAGAAGAAGCATTAAAAGCTGGATGGCGATCAAAAAAGATAAATCTGGCAACGGTTTGCCCGGGAAAAATCATAGGCGGTGTACCATTCTTTAACAACGAAGGCAAGTTACCCGATGCACCACAACGAATGTGGCATGAAGCCGACTTCGATTACACCAATAATGACAGAGGATCAAATAGAATTTTCTACTCAAATGACGGCTTGATATTTATCAGCTATGACCATGCTCATACTTTCTACGAATTAATAAAGTGAGGTAAATTGAATGCTTGATACATACAGATACAAGGTGGATTTTTCCAATATTGAAGATTATAGGGAAATCCATCAAATTCTAAAAGAAAGCTTAGATTTTCCGGATTACTACGGAGGAAATTTGGATGCACTTTTCGATTGTCTCACCGATATGCTTGGCGATATTTCAATCATCGAAATACACGGCATAGAAAAATTGAAAAAATTTGACGGATACGACAAAAGATTGCTCAAGGTTTTTTATGATGCAAAATTCGTTTATAATGAATTCTCCAACAGATTCTTAGTTACCATCGTGCACGAAAACGGAAGGCGAGAAGAGATTGGATGATTTTACAAATCGAACAAAACGATGACACTTTCTAACCGCATCCTAAATAATGAACAAAGCATACGCAAAAGCGGTTTTATACAAAATCAAAAAAAGCGAGGGTAAAAAATTCGCCCTCACTTTTTTTACCGAAACGCGCAAAAAGTTAATGCTTTTTCGCTCCGAGAAGATCGTTTTTAATATTCCAGAGCTTTTCGGAAAGGTCTACGTAATAGCGGTGCGGATTTTCAAAGCGCAGAACCTCCTCCCAAAGGTGCATCACCTGATCCTTGCAATACGCGCGGATCTCGGGAAGAGAGGGCGATTCGTATACGCATTCGCCGTTCTTAAAGATCGGCACCAAAAGCTCGCGCAGCGTATAGTTTTCGCAGGTCTTGCGCTTCCAGGTTTCGATCGGATCGAAGATCTCAAGCGGCTTCGTTTCATCGATCACCTCGTCATGCACGCACATAAGGTCTGCGATCGCAACGCCGCTCTCGTTATCGTAAATACGGTATACCTTTTTAAAATGCGGATTCGTGATCTTCTCGGGATTTTCCGAGATCTTGATCTTCGGATACACCTCGCCGTCCTTCTCCTTGGCAACGAGCTTATACACGCCGCCGAATACAGGATTGGACTTTGCGGTGATCAACCGCTCGCCGACGCCGAAGGAATCCACCCTCGCGCCCTGCGCGATAATGTCGCGGATGATATTTTCATCCAGGGAGTTGGAAACGACGATCTTGCACTCCGTCAGCCCCGCCTCGTCCAGCATTTTTCTTGCTTTTTTGGTAAGGTAGGTAATATCACCCGAGTCCAGACGGATGCCGCACTTCGTGATACCCTGCGGCAAAAGCACTTCCTTAAACGCGCGGATCGCGTTCGGAACGCCGGAGCGGAGCACGTCATAGGTATCTACGAGAAGGGTGGCGTTGTTCGGATAAATTTTGCAGTAAGAAACGAAGGCATCGTACTCGTTATCGAACATCTGCACCCAGGAATGCGCCATCGTTCCGGTTGCGGGAACACCGTATTCTTTATCCGTGATGGTGCAGGCCGTGGCGTTCACGCCGCCGATATACGCGGCACGCGCGCCGAGGATCGCACCGTCTGCGCCCTGGGCACGGCGAGAGCCGAATTCGGCAACCGCTCTTCCCTGCGCGGCTCTGACCACGCGGTTTGCCTTGGTGGCGATCAGCGACTGATGGTTCAATGCGAGCAGGACGTAGGTTTCAATAAACTGCGCCTGGATCGAGGGGGCGCGCACCGTCATAAACGGCTCGCCCGGGAAGATCGGCGTTCCCTCCGGCACGGCGTAAATATCACCCGTAAAGCGGAAGCTTTTCAGATACGCGAGAAATTTTTCGGAGAAGATGCCCTTTTCGCGAAGAAACGCGATATCCTCCTCGGTGAATTTCAGATTTTTGATATAATCAATGACCTGCGCAAGACCTGCGGCAATGGCGAAGCCGCCACCGTCCGGCAGAGTGCGGAAGAATACGTCGAAATACGCGATCTCATCCCCCTTACCAAGCTCAAAATAGCCGTTTGCCATGGTAAGCTCGTAAAAATCGCAAAGCAGCGTGTGGTTACGCATCATGTTTGATTTCCTTTCTGAAAAAAGCGGATGTAATTACAGCTCCAGCTGCATATCACCGGTCTTGATCCAGCCCATCTTTCTCATGATCTCATTGAAAACGAAGGAGAGAACGGCGGGAAGAACGATGCAGGCAAACAAAATACCGAGCGCGGAATTCCAAGAAAATCCCATATCCGCGATGATACCGATCGGGCCGACAAGACCGCAGGTGCCCATACCGGCGCTGACGCCCGTGCATTCGAGCTTGAAAAGACAGGTCGCGATCGGGCCGACAACGGCGGCGGCAAGCGTCGGAGGAATCCAGATCTGCGGCTTCTTCACAATGTTACCCATCTGAAGCATCGAGGTACCGAGCCCCTGCGCGATCAGACCGCCCACGCGGTTCTCGCGGAAGGAGATCACGGCAAAGCCCACCATCTGCGCACAGCAGCCCGCCGTGGCCGCGCCGCCCGCAAGCCCCGAAAGTCCCAGCATTGCGCAAAGCGCGGCGGGGCTGATCGGAAGCGTGAGCACCACGCCGACGACAACCGAGAGAATGATACCCATGAAGAAGGGCGCGAACTCGGTGGCGGTATTGATGAAGTTACCGACAAAATACATCACGTACGCTACCACGGGGCAGATCAGCTGTGCAAGCAAAACGCCCGACGTGATCGTCACAACCGGAGTCACGAGAATATCTACCTTGGTTTCCTTAGAAACGAGCTTACCGAGCTCCACAGCCACCAGAGCGCAAAGGAAAGCGCCCGCAGGACCTGCGGAGAGAGATTTTTCCACGCCGCCGATCGTAAAGACCGTGGCAAGATCGTTACCGCAAAGACCAACCGCACCCGCAGAGAACAAAACGAGAGGCGGCGCCTTTAACGAATAGGCAACGGCGATACCAAGCACCGCACCCGTAGCCTTTTTCGCGAAGTCCGCCATCAGAGAGATCGAATTCCACTGCACGTACTTTGCAAGCGTGCCGAAGATCGTTCCGATCAGAAGCGATGCGAAAAGACCGAGTGCCAGAGAGCTCATAGCGTCGATAAAATACTTTTTGGGAGAGAGCGTAACACCCTTACGCTCAAGGAATGCGCGGAATTTCATTTTTTCTTTCCTTTCTTTTTACGTCTGCTTTCAAGAAACGCCTTTTCTTTCTTTATCTAGATAGTCCTGCAAAATGATCTCGGCGGAAAGCGTATCCACCGCACCCTTGCGCTTCTTACCGTACACCTCGGAGGCGCCGAGATAGCGGTAGGCGATCATCGTGGTCATTCGCTCATCCATCGTGTCGATGGGAAGCTCCGTTTCGGCGCGCAGAAGCTCGATAAACGCTCCGACCGTTTCGGCGCGATTTCCTTCCGAGCCATCCATATTCTTCGGAAGTCCGACGATGATCTTTTTGCACCCAAGCTTTTTTGCAAGCGCGGCAACGTACACCGCCGTATTCTTCATTCCGCCCTTGCGGACGGTTTCCAGCCCCTCGGCGATCAGCCCCGACGGGTCGCAGGTGGCAATGCCGGTGCGTACGTCACCGTAATCCACCGAAAGATATTTTCCGTGTGTAAGATCCAATGCAAGCCTCCGGATAACTTAATATGCATTGAATTATACTATAAATCCAAATGCTTGTCAATGCTTGTTATTTTTTTAACGATAAATTTGTAAAAAAAGAGAAAAACGCAGATTTTCTCCCTGCGTTTTCCTCAAAAATATACAAAGAATGCATAAAAATCAAAGGGTGGGCGCGGTGCTCGCTTCCTTTTGCTGCTCTCTCACGCCGTCCATACCCTCGGCATAACGAATGGCCTGCGTGGAGAAAAGGCGGTAATAATGTCCCTTTTTCTCCATGAGCTCGGTATGCGTTCCGTTTTCCAGCACTCTTCCCTCTCCCACGACGAGGATGCGCTCTGCCAGCGTGGCGCCCGAAAGGCGGTGCGAAACGAAGAGCGCAAGCTTGCCCTCGGAAAGCTTATAGAAGCGGCGGAAGACCTCCTCCTCCGCAAGCGGATCCAGCGCGGCGGTGGGCTCGTCCAGAATCAAAAAGTCTGCCTCACGGTAAAATGCGCGGGCAAGCGAAAGCTTCTGCCACATACCGCCCGAAAGCTCCAAACCGTCCTCATAGAACATACGCGTCAGCGGCGTTTGCTTGCCGAGCGGAAGCCCCTTTACGAAGGTAGCATCGCCATCCTCCAGAGCGCGCTCCACGCGCTCGACGCTCGTTTCGGTATGCACGTCACCGTAACGGATATTTTCCTCCACGGTCTCCGCATATTTGCCAAAGTCCTGGAAAATGATACCGAACATACGGTGATACGCATCAGGATCGTATTCGCGAATATCGCGGCCGTCGAGGAGGATGCGCCCCTCGGTCGGATCGTAAAGTCTTGTCAGAAGCTTGACGAGGGTGGTTTTTCCCGCGCCGTTCAGGCCGACCAGCACCGTGCGCTCGCCCGACGAAAGCGTGAACGAAAGATCCTTCAGCACCGTGCGCTCGCTTCCGGGATAAGAGAAGGACACGTGATCAAACTCGATGATGTGCTTTGCGCCGCTCGCGGCCTCGCGCGGCTCGGGCAATGCGCAGACGATCCTCGGCTCTTCCTTCATGAAGGCGATCATATTATCAATAAAGAGCGTTCCCTCGTAGATAGAGGCCGTTGCGGTGACGAGCGTCGTCACGTAGCCGCCGATCGAAGAAAGCGCACCGCTATACAGCGAATAGTCACCGATCATGGCGGAATGATAAACGACGTGATACGCAACGTACGCAAACAGCGCACCGTGCACCAGCGTGGAGATCAGCGAAACCAGCGTTTGCGAAACGCCCTCCTTGACGATCAGGCGGCGCAGACCCGCAAAATACTTACCGAACACCGTTTTGTATTTTGCAATAAAGGTATCACCGAGGCCGAGAAGCTTGATCTCCTTGACCTGATCCTTATTCACCATCAGGCCCGAATAGTACGCCATTTCGCGGCGCTCCTTCGAATGACGGCGAATGTAATGGAAGTTTCTCTGACGGTAGTAATAAGAAAGGACTGCGCTCGGAATCGCCGCAAGGATCACGACGAGAGGCGCAAAAGGACTCAACGCGAAAAGAACGGCAACGAACGAGATCGCGCTGATCAGCGTGCTCGCCACGCGAAAGACCGACTGAATGATACCGACGGGGCGCATACCCGCCTCGCGATTCGCGTTTTCCAGCTTTTCATAAAACTCGGGGCGGTCAAAGGAGGAGATATCGACCTCCTTCGCCTTTTCGATGATCATGATGCGGATATGGTTGGAGACCTTCTCGCCCGCAAGCGCCGTTACCACGGAATTGACGCGGCCGATCGCCTTGGATAAGAAGGAATGACACATTTGAAGTATTAAAAGGAAGAGTATCGGTCGAAGCGCGTCCATCGGAGAGGAAAGCTCCGTGCCGAGCATATCGGCAATGGCGTTCAAAAGATCGCGGCTGATATACGCGCCAACAACGGGGAGAAAGCCCTCCGCCAAGCAAAAGAACAGCATCAAGCACAGGCAGATCGGCGCGGATCTCCATACGAGGCCGACGATCGTGCCGAGACGGGAGAAAAAGCCCTTGATACGAAGATAAACGAAGCGCGGCACGTCACGAAGGCGCTTCGGCTTCTCGATTCCGTCATTCCACGTCGGACGGCGGGGCGGCATGAGTGGTGGCATGTTTTACTTCCTTTCCTTTTTTGGGATTTTTAAGTCCTGACCAAAGCACGATGATACACTGCGCCGGAATTCCAAGAAGAAAAATTTGCCAGAGATTGATCGAGGCGATCATGAGAATACTGATAAACACCGTGGCAAGCACCGCCCAGACCAGCACCGAAATGATCGCGAAATTCAAGCGCGTATTCCCCCAGATCGAATTAAAAACGAGAAGCACCACGATACAAGGGGATAATGCGTATAAAAAGAATAACCAGGTGTCAAACGGCAAAAGCACCTGCGGAAGAGCGTTAAACACGAGGAACAAGAAGGTCGCGATCAGCCACACGAGCATGGTTGCGATCGCGGTGATCAGCATGCGGTTCAATCGGATGCGCCGATCCACGAAATCCGCCTGATAATCCTCCGGCGCGTGATCGCTTTTCAAAAGATAATCCACCGTGACGCCGAAGGTGTCCGCAATCTGCTTCACCACCGTAACGTCCGGCAACGCCTCGCCTCTTTCCCATTTGGAAACGGCTTTATCCGAATAATTCAAGATCGCCGCGAGCTGTGCCTGCGTCATCCGCCGCTCGGCGCGAAGCTCGGAGATGTTTTTGGCAAAGATGCCGTACAAGTCTTCCATATAAACTTTTCTTTCCTTTCCGAAGGGTATAAACGCGAAAGTAACGCTCAGGTAGAGTTCTCTACTTCGTGTATATTTTCCATATTCTTCCAATGGATTTTTCCATTACAACGAGATTTGCGCGTTTTTTTCGCTATCAAGGCATATTATAACACATATTTTTGAAAAAATCAAGCGGCTTTTCACTCTACTCACGGTAGAACCCCGTATCTTTGCCATAGAATCCGCCTTCGACCGCGAGTGGACGAAAAAGTCAAAAGCGTGGAGAAAAGGAGGCGCACTTTAGGGTGACATTTTAGGTATTTTCGGTTATACTATATAACACGAAGCAACGCCGACGAAAGGAGAAACAAAAATGAAAAGGCTTGTTATATACGGCGATTCGATTCTGCGCGGCATTACCTATTCCGAGCAGCTGGGCAGGCACAAGCTCTGCGCGGGGTACGACCTGAAAAGCATTGCCGCGCTCGGCTACGAAATAAAAAACCGAGCACGCATGGGTGCCACCATCGTTCGCGGCATGGATATTCTCGAAAGCACGCTGGACGAATGCGGCGGCGACTCCGTGGTTATTTTCGAATTCGGCGGAAACGACTGCGACCATGACTGGCATGCGGTTTCGGAAGATCCGACGAAAACGCATCTGCCGCATATTGACGAGGACACCTTCGTTTCCTATTATAAGAAAGCGATCACGAAGGCAAGAGCGGCGGGCGCTACCGTGGTTATGTCAAATATGATCCCGATCGATGCGGACAGATACATGCAGACGATCAGCAAAACGAACTCCTACGAAAGCATCCTTGCGTGGCTCGGCGATGCATCCATGCTCTACCGTTTTCAGGAGCATTACAACCACATCGTTGAAAAGCTCGCATTCGAGATGGGATGCCCGATGATCGACCTGCGCGGAGAATTTCTTCTTTCGCACGATTATAAGGCTCTGATCAGCGCCGACGGCATCCATCCAACCGAGGCAGGACACGATCTGATCGAAGGCGCGCTGAGGAATTTTCTTTTAAAGCAGGAAGCGGAAGCCCTTCGCGCCCACGGCGCATAAAAAAGCGAAGAATAATTTCATACCTTTTGGGAAAGATGTGTAAAAGCAGCTTTCCCTCTTTTTATCTCACGGCACAAAGGAGAACGCATGGAAATCCAAAAAATAAAGGATCTTTTCGAGCTGTCTCACACCGCGGCACATAGCTTTTTCGAAACGGCGAGCTATGGGCACGAGCTTCTTGACAAAATCAGCGAGATCGTTCAAAGCATTTCTTGTGCATATAAGGAAGATTACGAGGAGGCCTTCCCCTCCGTTTTCATCGCAAGGGACGCGTCCGTTTCCCCTTTATCAACCGTAGAAGGCCCCTGCGTGATCGGACACCGAACGCAGATCCGCCCGGGCGCTTATATCCGCGGCTATGCCGTGATCGGCGACGATTGCGTGATCGGCAACAGTACGGAGATCAAGAACGCCATTCTTTTCGACGGCGTGCAGGTACCGCACTACAATTACGTGGGGGACAGTATCCTCGGTTACCGTGCGCACATGGGCGCGGGCGCGATCTGCTCCAACGTTCGCGCGGATCGCGCCGAGGTCACGCTTCGATGCGGTGAGCAGAGCTTAAAAACCGAACGGCACAAGCTTGGCGCTATGATCGGGGATCACGCCGAGGTGGGATGCGGCGCGGTTCTCTGCCCCGGTGCAATCATTGGAAGAGAAAGTAACGTCTATCCGCTTTCGCTTGTGCGAGGCTCGGTTCCAAGCAACTCGATTTTCAAAAAAAGCGGTGAAATAACGCAAAAAAGCAAATAAAACTTTGCATTAAGGAGAAATTATGCACAGATTGTTCGGAACAGACGGCGTGCGCGGAATTGCGAACGAAGCGCTCAGCTGTGAAAGAGCCGCTCAGATAGGACGTGCGCTCGGCACTCTGCTTTCCTCGCGGCACAAGTACCGTCCACGGGTGCTGATCGGCACGGATACCCGTTTATCCTCGCCTATGCTTGCCTGCGCGCTTGCCGCAGGGCTTTGCTCCGTGGGGAGCGACGTTACGGATCTCGGCGTTGTGCCGACGCCCGCAGTGGCACATCTCGTCGAAAAATACAGAGCGAAGGCGGGCGTGATGATCTCCGCCTCGCACAACCCCTTCCCCTACAACGGGATCAAAATCTTCGGCGCTACGGGCTATAAGCTCTCCGACGAGCTTGAGGAGCAGATCGAATCCATGGTGCTGGACAACACGCCGCCCTGCCGCCTTGCCGCGGCGGAAGAGATCGGCCGCTACGAGCACAGAACCGAAGCCATACGGGATTATCTGGATCACCTCAAAAGCACGACAAAGACCTCCCTCTCGGGTATGCGCCTCGTGATCGACTGCGCAAACGGTGCGGCAAGCGGCACGGCACGCACACTTTTCGAGGGACTCGGCGCAGAATGCACGATCCTCGCCAATCATCCGGACGGACGCAATATCAACGACCGATGCGGCTCCACCGATATGAGGCTGCTTTCCGCACAAGTAGTCAAGCTCGGCGCAAACGCGGGACTCGCGTTCGACGGAGATGCGGATCGCTTTTTGGCGGTGGACGAAAAAGGAAACGAGGTGGACGGCGACTTCATCATGGCAATCCTCGCGCGCCATCTGAAGGCGAGCGGAAGGCTGAAGGGAAACACGGTGGTCGGCACGGTCATGACGAACTACGGCTTCACGAAATTCTGCGAGCGCGAGGGTATCCGCTACGTCGCCGCCAAGGTGGGAGATCGCTATGTGCTGGAAATGCTGAATCAGGAGGGCTACGTTTTCGGCGGAGAGCAATCCGGGCATATTATTTTCAGAGAATTCGCGACCACGGGCGACGGACAGCTCACCGCCGTACAGCTGCTCTCGTATCTGAAGGAATCGGGAGAGCCGCTCAGCAAGCTTTGCACCGTGATGCAAAAATATCCGCAATACACCGTAAACCTCTCCGCCGAGCGTTCCGACAAGATCAATTTTTTCACGGACGATCAGATCAAGCGCATTCTCTCGGACGCGGAGGCCGAGATCGGCGGCGAAGGGCGTATCCTCGTGCGCCCCTCCGGCACGGAGCCTGTCATCCGCGTGATGGCAGAGGGTGAAAACGCGCAAAAAACCGAGCGCATCGTCAAGGAAACGGCAAGAGCCATCGAAGAACGGCTTTCGGAATACAGATAAAGGAGGCGGGGCCGGGCGCCAAAAGCGTAGGGGGGGGCCCCCGTGTTATGTAAAAAAGC
>JAZQTA010000102.1:0-2368 GCA_045630385.1 Eubacteriales bacterium
GCCGTCCTGCTTTGCACAGAGCCTCCGCGGCTTCTTGCTACACGTGCCAAGAAGGAAACGGACGCGGATGAAGCGCCCCTTCTGCTTACAAGCGAAGCCGAGCTTGCCTTTTTGCGCAAGACCTTGCCAAGGCATCCCCACCTGCTCCTGCAGGCAGGAGAGAAGGCCGTTCTCGTCCTTGGAGAGGCCTATGCCGAGACCGAGACGGCGGTCCTTCTGCTTCTTCCTTTTCCCGCGGAAAACGTCGCACGCGTGCTTTTGGCGATGGGAAGGAGCGATTTTCTCCTCTCACCGAGCACCCGCACGGCAAGACCCTCGCCAAAGCGGGACGAGCAGATCGCCGAGCAGCTGCGCGAGCTTTTGTCGGTGACCGACCGCGCTCTTTCGCCCACCGCGCGCGTGGGAATGCGCACGCGAGGCCTTTTGCTGGCCTCGCTGGCAGGCTGCCGCCTGACGGCCGACGAGCTTCCCACCCTGCCCGACACCTTCAGCGCACAGGAGACCCTGCGCGTCACCACGCTCCTGCTCTGCCTGCTGCTCACCCTGCGGCAGAGGGACGGCGCGCTTGCGGCGAACGAGGAGCCCAAGATCGGCTATCGCCTGAGCTGGGCCGAGCGCGAGGGGGACGGAGCGAAGGACGAAAAAGAAGAAGCGCAGGATGGGTCACTTCCCGCCTTCCTGGAGCTTCCCTGCTTTGCCGCATACCGAGCCGAGCAAAGCGAGGAGGGCTTCTTCGTGGATCTGCCGATCCGAAGACAGACGGAGAGAGGACGCATTCCGATCCTGCACAACCGCGAGGAGCGCACGAGAAGGGTGATCCGCTTGCGCTTGGCGAAGGAGACGGACGGCGAACGGGAAGAAAAAGGTGAGGTAACGCCTTGAAAAGGAAGAAAAAAGCCGAGGCAAAGGCCGAATTTTTTTCAAAAACCTATTGCAATCCGAAAAAGAATGTGATATAATAAGCAGGACGCGGTGAAAGAGCCGCGCACAGGGGTATAGCCCAGCTGGTAGAGTACCGGTCTCCAAAACCGTGGGTCGCGGGTTCGAATCCTCCTGCCCCTGCCATTGCAAGGGCTCAGCCTTTTGGACTACTTAAGTGTAGACTAAAAGGATGAGCCTTTTCTCATTTTTACAAATTCACACGCTCAAAGAACTCCGTCTCAAACTGGGACGGAGTTTTCATTTTCAGCGTTCGGTGCATTCGGACTTCGTTGTAATACTCGATGTATTCATCGAGTACCGCAGCAAGCTCGGCGGCAGAATCGTAAATGTGATAATAAATCGCTTCCTTTTTCAGAGTATTGAAGAAAGACTCGCAAACAGAATTATCATACGGATAACCCGGAGATGAAAACGACTGCCGACACTTCAGCTCTTCCAAATGAGTACGAAAGGCAAATGCAGTATACTGTACACCTTGATCACTATGAAAAAGAAGATTTTCAGGTCGCCCTCGCTCTTCAAACGCTTCGTCGAATGTATTTATTGTAAGCACGGTATCAATGGTGTCTGAAATACCATATGATAAAACCCTTCTCGAAAACAAGTCGATCACTACGCAAACAAACATATATTGTTCTTGTACTTTTACATATGTAATATCGCTCACCCAAGATACGTTAGGAGCTTCGGGATGAAAGTCTTGATGAAGAAGATTTGGAAATTTATTTCTGGGTATGGGCTTTTTATGTTCACTGGCATAAGGTGCAACCTTTACCTTAAGCCCCATTTCCTTCATCAATCTGCTGATGCGCATTTTATTCACTTGATATCCGCGCTCTTGTAGCCTATACTTAATAGGATTTCGTCCGAAACGTTCTTTGCTCTCGTCGAAAATCTCCCGGATAAGTACTTTGATTTCATTATCGGCAATTTCGTACTGATTAGGCTTTTCGCCTCTCTTTTTTCGATTGTAATACGTACCTCTGGGGAGCTGCAGTGCCTCACACAAAACGTGAATTGAATATTTGCCCTCTAATCGGTTTATTTCCGCAACCTTTTCGGTGATAGAAGCGGTAACTCCGCAACGTAGTTCCTTGGATGCCGCCACGATCTTATTCAGCTTATCAAGGTGTGCTTTGGCTTTGTGACCGGTATTGGCAGGTTTCTTTGAAACACGAAAATAGTGATTTTCCTCGTATTTCTTTTTCCATTTGAAAAGAGTGCTACGGGCGATTCCGTATTTATCAAGAGTCGCACCGATATTACGATGCATTTTGTAGTGCTTGACAACCACGATTTTGAAATTGTCGGGATAATAGATTTTTGGCATGATAGCCTCCTGTGATATAAGATTTCGTCAAAAGACGAGCCATCATTATATCACAAAATTGTTAACTGCTTTATTGTCGTGGAAAATAAAAACCGC
>JAZQTA010000103.1:0-12340 GCA_045630385.1 Eubacteriales bacterium
CGCAAAGCAGCTGAACCATCTCGCCCTCGCGGTCGAGCAAATAGGGATCGACACTGCGCACCTCCTTGACGAGCGAGAAGCCGCGCTTCCCTGCCGCCTCCGAAATGCGGGCGCGGATCTCTTCATAGGTGATGCCCAACGGATAACGAATATTGATGCGCGCCGCGGGGCGGCCGTCCACGCTCTCGATCACTCCCGTGAAAACGGTCAGATCGCCGAGCACCTCATGGTGCGTTTCGATGCCAAGGCACGCGCCGCGCGTATCCTTCGAAACCTCGGCGAAAAATTCCAATATGCCGCGCTCCTCCTCGGCCACGAGGCGTGCATCCAAAAGCGCGTTCGAGATCATCGTGATCATATTGCCGTTCGGATCGGGATGCGCACCGTGCACGGGCGGAGAGAAGGTTTCCACCGTGGTGCATCCGTCCTTGACGGTCAGCTTGCAATCGGGAAGCTCCTTCGGCAGATCGGTGCGCGCAAAGGTAGCATAAGCAAAGCCCTGCTTTGCGGTCAAGGCGCAGCTCTCGAGCGCCTTGTCACTCGCCAGCGTAAAGGTGCAGCCGCCCTTACCGCCGTACGCCACGGGGAAGCCGCCGTCGGGCACGAGCGACATTCTCGGGGGCTTTGCCACGTTCAAAAAGCCCCTGGCCTCGGCGTCACCCTCGCGGCCGATCAGATCCTTCATGCCGGTCTCCTCGTTGGCGGCCACGTACATCGCGGCGTTATAAGAAAGACGGATGCCAAGCTTCTTGAAGATCTTGAAAACGTGATAGATGCCCGTAAGCTGCCCCTTATTGTCGGTCGCACCGCGACCGATCACACAGCCCTTGTATTCCACGGCATTATAAGGCTCAAATTTCCAGCCCGTCCCATCGGCCGCAACAACGTCGGCATGCAGCCAGATGCCAAGATCGGGCTCTTTTTCCTCGGTCGCAAGGCTCACAACGCCACAGCCGTAATCCTTTGCGTGCAGTCCGATCGCCTCACCCATGCGAACCGTCTCATCCTGTACGGCCCGCGGTCCTTCTCCGAAGGGGGCGCCCGGCTTTGGCTCGCCCTCCACGCTTTTGATATTCACAAGTCGAATGATGTCCGCCACGAGCTCGCGCTCCGAGGCCTCAATCTCTCTGTCAATCTTCTCTATCAGCTCGGTATACATATTTCTTCCTTCTCTCCGCGGCAAGACCGCTGAATTTACCTGACTCTATTATAACAAAAGGAAAGCAAAAACGCAATGATATTTTCAAAAAAGCTTGCTATAATTGACATCCGCGCGCGCGTGTGCTATAATAAGGTCAAAAAGCATTCAAATTTAGAGGAGAAAAGGAATGAAAAAGCGATTCTTATTTTTATCTCTTATCCTTGCGGCGCTCCTTTCGATCTTTGCGATCGGCGCGTTTGCCGAGCAAGAAGCGCCCGCGCTGAAAATTGAGGCGGCCAACCTTGAATTTGCGGACAACGTATACCTTTGGTACGCGGTTTCGCACGAGGGCATTTCTGCCGAGGACGTGGAGCTCCTCTTCTTTTACGAGCCCAAGGCCGCGTATACCAAAGAAAACGCCGACGGCCGCGGCACTCTGATCGATAGCGAAGCAACCGTTTTGAATACGGACGACTGCATGATCTTCAAAAACGATACCCTTCGCGCAAAGAACATGGCAGACGATATTTACGCCGTGGCTTATGCAGAGGTGGATGGCGAGGAATATTACAGCGCCCCCATCAAGTACAGCATCCTGCAGTATGCCTACAATAAGCTCGGCATCACCGGAACGGCCTCCGAAAACGAGGCGCTCAAAAATGCCCTTGCATCCATGCTCGAATACGGCGCATCCATCCAGCTTTACACGGGCTACCGCACCGACCGCCTTGCAAACGCCAACTTCTATCAGGTGAGCGTTTCGGGCGGCACGCTTTCGGACGGCTTTGATTGCGGCCTCTTTGCGGAAGGCGAGCGCATCTCCCTCTCCGCCCCCGCAGAAAAGAACGGACAAGCCTTTGCCGCTTGGGTGAATGCCGCAGGCCGAAGGGTTGCAACCACGGCCGATGCAACGATCTCCGCGACCGCAAAAAACGAGATATATACGGCAATCTACGGCGAGGAGCTCTTCGTAGCATACGATGATCAAGGCCTTGGATATATCTTAAGTGAAGACGAAACTCACTATATCGTTTACGGCGTAGCGGAAAACGCACCGACCGATATAACGATTCCCTACACCTTTGCAGATTTGCCGGTTCAAAGCATTCGCGAAAAGGCATTCTATCAAAGCAGTACGCTTACAAGTGTAACCTTGCCAAGCATTCGTACCATCGGTGCCGAAGCCTTTTATGAGTGTGAAAGCCTTGCATACATCGTTTTCTCTTCCAATCTTGCGACGGTGGATTCGGGGGCGTTTTACGGATGCGAAAGTTTCCGAAGCAGATATTTCACCTCAACGTATTTCCATTATCTGAACATGACGGCAATGTGGACGAACGTGGATTTCAATTGCGGTACGGCGGATACGCCGAGATATCCTACGACCTACATGTATAGCGCAACCAATACGGCGGAAGAAAATAATGAAGGCGGGCAAATATGGCAAGGTAGTTTTTGGCATTACGTTGACGGAGAAATCGCAATCTGGCAAGATCCCCCGGCTCCCGCAGTCAAATACAGCGAAGGTCTTTCATTTGTCTCCAAGGGCAATGGAACGTGTTATGTCAACGGGATCGGAAGCTGTACGGATACAAGCATTGTTCTTCCTCGTTATTCGCCCGATGGTGACCGCGTGATCGGAATTGCAAATTATGCATTTGCAAATTGCTCCACCGTAACGGAGGTTTTGCTCTGCAAAGAAATCGAAAGCATCGGCGATTATGCTTTCCGGAACTGCGTTGCCCTTTCTGCAATTGAAATTCCCGGCAATGTAAAAACCATCGGCAAATTCTGCTTTAGCGGATGTATCAACCTCCGCGAAGTAGAATTCAACGAAGGTCTTGACTATATTCAACCCGGCGCGTTTGCGAAATGCCCCATAGAAAACCTCGTCATTCCCAATAGCGTGACAAAAATCGAAAGCACGTACAGAGAAACGAGCTACATAAAAACCGTCGGCGCTTTCACCGAATGCAAAAATCTGAAAAGCTTAATTATCGGAGACGGTCTTGGATATATCGATACGGAAACCTTCAAGGATTGCGAGGATCTGAAAACCGTTATTATAGGAGCAACCGTTCAATATATAGGCAACAGTGCATTTGCAAACTGCGTTTCGCTCCAAAGCGCAACGATCGGGAACGGCACGGAACGCATATATCCCTACGCCTTCTTGAACTGTTATAAATTAACCGATGTTTCTATCGGAAGCGCAGTAGAAGCTCTCGGTGATTATGCTTTCCAAAACTGCGTAGCCCTTTCTGCAATTGAAATTCCCGGCAACGTGAAAACGATAGGAAAATTCTGCTTTAGCGGATGTATCAACCTCTGCGAAGTAGAATTCAACGAAGGTCTTGACTATATTCAACCCGGCGCATTTACGGAATGCCCCATAGAAAGCCTCGTCATTCCCAACAGCGTGACAAAAATCGAAAGCACGTATCAAGAATCGAGTGATATAAAAACCGCCGGCGCGTTTATGGGATGCAAGAATCTGAAAAACGTAATCGTCGGAAACAACGTTGAATACATCGATACGGAAACCTTCAAAAATTGCGAGGCACTCCAAACCGTTGTAATAGCGTCTGAAAGAACCAAAAGTATACGCATCAGCGCCTTCGAGAACTGTTATTCTCTCGAAAGTATAACAACAGGAAACAGAGTGGAGCGCATATATCCGTACGCATTTTCGAACTGTTATAAATTAACCGATATTTCTATCGGAAGCATGGTAGAAGCCCTTGGCGATTATGCTTTCCAAAACTGTAAATCCCTTACCGAAATCGTCATTCCTTGCAATGTGAAAACGATTGAAAAATACTGTTTTGTCGGCTGTGAAAGCCTTCGCAACGTTGAATTGAGCGAAGGTCTTGATCACATTTACCCCGGCGCATTTATGGAATGCCCAATAGAAAGCCTCGTCATTCCCAACAGCGTGACAAAAATCGACGGCACGTATCAAGAATCAAGTTATATAAAAACCGCCGGTGCTTTTGCGGGATGCAAGAAGCTTATTAGAGTCGTGATGGGCGACGGCTTGGAATACATCGGTGCCGAGGCCTTCAAGAATTGCACGGTTCTCAATGACGTCACCATCGGGCCTAACGTTAAAAGCATTCATGAAGGGGCTTTCTCCTATTGCTTTGCGTTGACGTCCATTTGCATTCCCTCTAAAGTCACAAGCATCGGAACACACGCATTTGAAGAATGTTTCAATCTTACCGATATTCATATCGGAAATCAAGTGAAAACAATCAGCTCCTACGCGTTCTCAAAATGCTCCACCCTTAAGAGAATATATATTCCCGGGAATGTAAACAACGTAGGTAGTTATGCCTTTGCCAACTGTGTTATGCTGAAAGAAATTCTCATCGGCGTTGGCAATGAATATCTAAGAGAATTCGGTGAAAATGTTTTTTCCGGCACCGATCGTGCACGCATATATTATATGGGAACGCCGGAAGATTGGAAGCCGGTTACAGCCGATACAAAGAACACCTATCCCCTACCGGACCCTCCTTTCTATTACAGCGAAGAGGATCCCAATACCACCGGAAACTACTGGCATTACAATAGCGACGGCGTCATCGTTATTTGGAATCTTGCAAAAGATTCGTTTGTAGCGGAGCAATATGCGGATAGATATATAGACGGCTTTTGGGGCGATGCGGGAACATCCTATGCGTATACTCTATACGAAGACCTAAAAAACAACGACATGTACCAGTTGAGAATTAATTCTTGGGAAGCATTGAACTTGGTAACCGAGACCTCATGGGATAGTAAACTGATATCAAAAAAAGATTTATACAAATCTCTCCTCTACGATCTGATGATGTATGGTGAAGACAAAGAAGAGGAACAAAAGTCTTTATTTTCCGCATTGACGGATTCTTATTCATACGAGGTGGTTTCTTTTATATTTGAGAACGATGACAATTATGATCTGTTAGATCTCAAGGATGTCTTCCCATCCGAAGAATGCTTCAAAAAGCTGCAAGAACATTTTAAAATCGTAGACCATGTTGCCACCGGGATGAAATTTGCGGAATCTATGTATGATGTCGCTATCATGCTCTCGCAATATTTGGCCTTGGCCGATATGGACGCGCATTTTCACTCTATTTTAAACGAGATAGCAGAGGATTCCTTGCTTCCCCTTGATTTAAGACTTGCAGCAGAGGAAGTTGCGCAGCTTTATCAAATGTCCATCAAAGATATTCAGCAACAGGTTCTCAAAGGAGAGCTTTTGGAAGCAACGTTCATATTTGCAGTTGATGAAATCACCAAGCGAGTTACGGGTGTCTTCATCAGATACGTTGCAACCTCTATTTGTCCTCAGCTTTGGGCAGTAGAGCTCATAGCAGACGGTTTGATTGCCACCGTAGACGGAGTGTTTAATCTCAGTGCAAAAAATGAAGCCTACTACCACTTGGAAGCATCCATCGGTATCGAAACGGCTATGAGAAATATAATCAACCGTCCGGCAAACGATTATTTCAGAGTCGAAAACATAACGGGAGCAGACCGCTATCTCTATTCGATTGACGTTTATGAAAAATCCGTTCTAATGAGCTTCGATTCGGCAATCACTCTCCTAAACGAAGAAGCCAGCGGCGCGGATAGTATGTTCGAGCAAGACGAATATCAGGATTTAATCGATTTTGCAACAACAAGTAAAGAAAGCAGAGAGCAATCGTTTATTAACTTTGAAAACATAGTAAACGAAGAGTATCAGACGCTTTATCCGGAAGAAGCGGCGAATTCATAAAAACGCCATCCCTCCAAAGGAATAACCCTCCGCCGAGGCATTTCGCCTCGGCGGTTTCCTTATACGCGCCGCCGGGGAGGTTTCCGCTTGACAGATTTTTATCTTTATGGTAGAATATATAGTGGTTTGATATGCCAAAAAAATTATTTTTCGCATTCTTTTTGCGCTCCCGCGAGCGCAACCACAAAAATAAAGGAGAAAAAACAAATGCAAGCAGATCAGAAGTTTGAGGCGCTCTTTACACCTTGGAAGATCCGTGACGTTGAGATCAAGAACCGCATCGTTTTGTGCCCCACGGGCGGCACTTCGCTGTTCGGTTGGTTTGAGCTTACGGGCTGCCACTTTGACAAGGAAGCGGCGCATCACTTCCTCGAAAGAGCAAAAAACAACGTAGGTCTTATCATCCCCGGTATCGCGCCCCTGCGCGACACCTTCTGGGGCAAATGGCTCTGGCAGAACAAGAAGATGTTCAAGGAGCTGAAGGAGTATATGGACGAGATCCACAAGACCGGTGCGAAGCTGCTCCTCCAGCTTACCGCAGGTATGGGACGCTCCTGGGCGATCACCGAGCTTGTTGCTCCTCTGCATAAGAATAAATTCACCCGTGCGCTGATCAAGCCCATCATTGACACCAGCCACGAGCTCGCTTCCCCCTCCGCGCAGAAATCTCGCTGGGCGCACGATATTGAGTGCCCCGAGATGACCGTGGAGCAGATCCATGAGATCATCGAAGCGTTTGCCAAGACGGCAAAGCTTTGCAAGGAGGCAGGCGTTGACGGCGTTGAGGTGCACGCCGTGCACGAGGGCTATCTTCTCGACCAGTTTGCGATCGAATTCTTCAACAAGCGCACCGACGAATACGGCGGCAGCTTTGAAAACCGCTATCGCTTTGCGGCAGAGGTCGTGAAGGCGATCAAGGAGGCCTGCGGTGAGGACTACCCCGTTTCCCTTCGTTACTCCGTGGAATCCAAGCTGAAGGATTTCTGCTACGGCGCGATGCCCGGTGAGGAATATACCGAGGTTGGCCGTAATATGGAGGAATCCGAAAAGGCGGCGAAATTCCTTCAGGATGCCGGCTACGATATGCTCAACGCTGACAACGGAACCTACGACTCCTGGTATTGGGCGCATCCCCCGATGTACATGCCCGAGAACTGCAACCTTGAGGACGTAGCGCACATCAAAAAGTTTGTGGACATCCCCGTCGTTTGTGCGGGCAGAATGGACGCCGAGGTCGGCGCGAAGGCCGTTGCCGACGGACAGATCGACGCCGTTGGTATCGCTCGCCAGTTCCTCGTGGATCCCGAATGGGTCACCAAGCTGATCGAGGATCGCCTTGAGGATATCAAGCCCTGCATCTGCTGCCACAGCGGCTGCTTCAACTTCTCCTCCTCGAAGGGACATGCCAACACACAGGATCTGACCGACACGATGGGACTTTCCCGTTGCGCGCTGAACCCCGAGACCATGCAGTCCAAAAAATACAACCTCACCCCCGCAAAGAAGAAAAAGAAGATCGCCGTGATCGGCGGCGGCATCGGCGGTATGGAGGCGGCGATCGTCCTGGCGAAGCGCGGCCATGAGGTGACTCTTTACGAAAAATCCGATTCTCTCGGCGGCGTATTCATTGCGGCGGCCGCTCCCTCCTTCAAGGAAAAGGACCGCGATTTGATCGCTTGGTACATCCGCGAGCTTGCAAAGCTTCCCTCGATCAAGGTCGAATTGAACCACGAGGTGAAGGATATCGACGCGCTTGAGGCGGACGAGATCATCATTGCCACCGGCGCGAAGGCAAGACGCATTCCGATTCCCGGCGCGGATACCGCCGTGGAGGCGATCGACGTTCTGCTCGGCAAGGTACCCGTCGGCGAGAAGGTTACCGTCATCGGCGGCGGTCTCACGGGATGCGAGATCGCATACGAGCTGTATCTGCAGGGCAAGCAGCCCACGATCGTGGAAATGCAGGATGATCTGATCACCACGAAGGGCATCTGCCTTGCCAACACGAGCTATTTGCGCGACTTCTTCAAGACCAACAAGGTTCCCGTGCATCTTGAAACCTCGGTTTCGTCCATCGAGGACGGCAAGGTCACCGCAAAGAACAAGGACGGCGAGACCTTCGAGATCGAAAGCGACACCGTGGTTCTCTCGGTTGGCTACACCCCCGCACCCATCGCAAAGAAAAAGGCGCACGTGCACGTCATCGGTGATGCTGACAAGGTCGGCAATCTGCGCACCGTTATCTGGGGCGCATGGGACGTTTGCATGAAGCTTTGATATAGAAAGGAGAAAAACATGCTCTTAACGAAAGAACAAGAGGCCATCCTGAATGGCGAAAAGGGCGAAACTCTCGCCAAGGTTATGAAAACCCTCGTGATGTACGGCGATGCCTTCGAGGCGGAAAAGCTCGTTCCCATCACCTCGCAGTATAACCATCTCGTTACCTCCTTCGGATTGAAGGTAATGTCCCCCGTTTACGATCTTATGCAAACAATTCTTGACGCAGGCGTGGCTTCCGGGCAAAAATTCTCGGTTGACCCCCGACCCATCGACAAGAACGTTCCCGCGAATTTCCTTCAGAATCTTGTTTTCAACAAGTTCATGTACACCAAGCAGGACTTCTATGAGGAGCAGCTGGAAAAGCTCGGCCTTCTGGATAAGAACGCCTTCTCCTGCACCTGCTATATGGACGAGGTCGGCAATAAGCCGAAGAAGGGCGACGTGCTCTCTTGGGCAGAGTCCAGCGCCGTTGTTTACGCAAACTCGGTGCTCGGCGCGCGCTGCAACCGCAACTCCGGTATCATCGATATCATGGGCTCGATCGTCGGCTACGTTCCCTATTTCGGTCTTCTGACCGACGAGGGCAGAAAGGCGACCTGGATCGTTCGCGTAAAGACCACGAAGAAGCCCGAGGCGCAGCTTCTCGGCTCGGCCATCGGCATGAAGGTCATGGAGGATGTTCCCTACGTCTACGGACTGACCGACTTTATCGGAAACGAGCTTGACGATGCGTCCTGCGCATACCTGAAGGACTTCGGCGCGGCCACCGCCTCCAACGGTGCCGTCGGCCTTTACCACATCGACGGTCTGACCCCCGAGGCAAAGGAGCAGGGCGAGGCCCTGAGCGCCGAGGCCGCGAAGGAATATATCATCGACGATGCCGAGCTTGCGAGAGTGCAGGCCGAGTATCCCGTGGTATGGAAGAACCCCGATGCGAAGCCGAAGCTTTGCTTCATCGGTTGTCCCCACCTCTCGCTTGAGCAGCTCAAGACCTGGACGGACAATATCGAGGCCGCCCTCAAGGCAAACGGCGCATCCAAGGTTTCCATCCCTACGGTGCTGACCGCCGCTCCCGGCGTGCTCGAGGTATTCAACAAGACCGAATACACCGCAAGACTGAAAGCAACCGGCGCGATCACCTCGTATATCTGCCCTCTTATGTATATGAACAACCCCCTGTGCAAGAAGATGCCCGTCATCACCTCCTCAAATAAGCTTCGCACCTACACGAGCGCAAGATATTACAGAGATGACGAAATTCTTGCCGCCATCACGAAAGGAGGCAAATAAAAATGAAGAAATTTCAAGGAAGAGTGATCACCCCCGGCAACGTAACCGCCGAGGCAGTCGTTACCACGCAGGGCTTCAACACCCTTGCATCCTTCCAGATGGCATTGCAGTTTGGCGATAAGCAGGTGAAGTGCGGCGACCAGAACAACGCCGAGCTTCACGGCAAGCCCCTGATCGGCAAGGCGCTCTGCCTGCCGCAGACCATCGGCTCCACCACGGGCGGTCTTGTGCTTTACTGCGCTTGCGCGATGCACAAAAATCCCGCTTGCATGCTCTTCTCCGGCCATATCGACTCTCTTGCCGCCGCAGGCGCTGTCCTTGCGGACGTGTGGGTTGACGGTGTGACCATGCCCGTTATCGACTCGCTCGGCGATGAATTTCTCTCCTACGTCAAGGACGGAATGAAGATCACCGTAAAGGAAGACGGAACCGTCGAGGTTGAGTAAGGGAGGATAGCCAAATGCAAACGCACCGTTTTCGTATCCAAGTGAACTGTTTTCTCTCGGACGAGCGTTCCGTCACGGACACCGTGCAGGACAGAGAGGAGCTCTATGATGATCACGGCTTTCTCATCCTGCCCGACACGTATTCCGACGATGGCAAGCCCTGCAGGCTCGTGATCAACTGCCACGGCGCAGGCGGCACCGTCACCACCGACGATTCGCAGGTCGAGCATCAGGTGCTCACGCAGTATCTGGTCGCCAACGGTTACGCCGTCATGGACGTGAACGGTCTGCCGAAGGAATACGCCGAGAAAAAGGGCATCGACCTACGCAACAACGTCGGCTCTCCGATCGCCGTCCGCAGCTACGTGAAAGCCTATCACTACTGCATGGAGCACTTCAATCTGAAGCCCTCCGTCTTCGTTCATGGCGGCTCGATGGGTGGCATCAGCAGCACGAACCTCGTGCTGAGCGGCTCGATCCCCGTCATTGCGCACAGCGCCTTTTGCCCGGTGCTGGATACCTATAACGAGATGTTCTTGCATCCTTGGATGGAGGATCTTCCAAAGAACGCGCTCGCTAAAATTTACGGCTTTGAAAAGGACGAGCACGGCGCGTACGTCTACGACGAAGGCAAGCTTGCGGGCTATAATCCTGCGAGAAACACGAAGGCGAGGTGCTATCCCGTGCCGGTGAAATTTTGGCAATGCGTGGACGATGCTGTGGTTTCCTACCCCATCACCAAGCAGTTTATCGACACCATCCGCGAAAACGGCGGCATCGCATACCTCCGAAGCTTCCCCTACGGCCGCCACGAGCCTCAGCTCGTGGGCGAGCCTATTGCCGCCCCCTGCGGCAAAATCGCCTTCGGCGGCACGGAGCTGAAGATCACCCCCGCCGTCGAGGAGGTCTTTATCTGGATCCGAAATCTGGATCTTTAACTTGGTTTATCATTTTCAAAAAGCACCAGCGAGGCAGAGAAAAAATCCGCCTCGCTGATTTTTTATCACAGATACGCTCGCAGATCCGAAGAAAGCGCATCCTCCACGGCGATCAGCCGCTTCGCGATTCCCTTCGCTTCCTCCGATGCCGCCTTGTACTCGTTCAGATAGCGTGAAAGCGATTTCACGCCCATGTTCGCGCCATCCACCATCAGATCCGCAATTGTGGAATCCTTCTCGCACATAGCAAGCTTGAATTCGGTTTTCATCCAAGACATTCCCTTCGCGATCGGACTAGGATTTTTCCCCTCATCCCCGAAACGGGAAAGCTCCTTCTCCAGATCCTGCGCAAGCATCTCATGCGTTTCCTTGCAATCCGCGAGGATCTGCTTCATTCCCTCTCCCTTGGCGTGCTTTTCCACGTCCTCGATCGAAGCGATCCCCATGCGCACGCCCGCATCGCATTCGCGAAGCAGACGTATCGTATCCTGTTCAATCATCGTTTCATCCTCCTTTTTTCTTTGCTTCTATTGTACCCGCATCCCACCGTTTTAAACGCCAACAGCAAAAAATTCCCATCCAAACCGCCCCGCTCGAAAATAATCGAAATTTTATTTTCCAAAAAACCCACGCGAAATATTGACATATGAAAAAAAGTGTGGTATAATATCTAAAGTCCGTGCGTAGCATGGAAAAGCATTTCATATTTTCGAGGCGTAGCGAAGGTAGCGAGCACAAAACAATTAAATATTGTTTTTGCGAAGCGAAACCGCCCAGGATGCAAAGCATCCGGCAAGCAAGGAGCTGAAGAAGCGAGCTTGCGAGCGCCGCGCAGCGACTATGCAGCGGTGGCGGAGGGCGAGCGCCACTCCAAATATGTTTTTCTCCCTCTTATCAATTTCATATTTCGAGGCGTAGCGAAGGTAGCGAGCACAAAACAATTAAATATTGTTTTTGCGAAGCGAAACCGCCCAGGATGCAAAGCATCCGGCAAGCAAGGAGCTGAAGAAGCGAGCTTGCGAGCGCCGCGTAGCGACTATGCGGCGGTGGCGGAGGGCGAGCGCCACTCCAAATATGTTTTTCTCCCTCTTATCAATTTCATATTTCGAGGCGTAGCGAAGGTGGTATCGCGCCAGTTTCGGGTGCAAACCACCGATTTCAAATCTAAAATTTTGAAAAACGCTGAAATCCCTTGAAAACACTGACTTTTTTGGCTTTCCCGAAGTCTTAAAAGTTCGCAAATGTTCGGTCTGACCACATGTTTGACCACTTACAGAAAATCGCATAAAAATCATCAAAACGAGGTGTAGCGCAGTTGGTAGCGCGCCAGTTTCGGGTACTGGAGGCCGCGAGTTCGAGTCCCGCCACTTCGACCAAAAAACAGCCGAAAACGAGCCATTTTTGACTTGTTTTCGGCTGTTTTTTATACTTTTTGCACAAAAATGGCGATTTTGGGGTGACCACATGTTTGCCC
>JAZQTA010000104.1:0-3839 GCA_045630385.1 Eubacteriales bacterium
CTTAATTTGTAATTTGAAACTTTCAGGATAATGCTTCATTCCTTTTCTTCCTGCCATACAAAAAACCTCCTGCAGTAGATATTTCTATTCTACTACAAGAGGCTTTTTTATTCAATGTCCGTTTTTAGGGGTTCAGTTCAGTGACGCAGTCTTTTATTTGGACGGCATATTTCATATCAAAAAGCGGTTGCTTTCATAACAGAAAGCAACCGCTTTTTCTTCACTCGCATAGCAAACTTCACTCTTACGCTTTCACGTACCGAGCCGTTTTCGTCTGACCTATTTTTTTAATTTGCCCATCACGCACCATTTTGCTCAGCACCGCTTCTACGGTTGTCGGGCTTATATCCGGCAATAGCGTGCAAATATCCGCTTTTGAAATGGGGAGCAAACTATTTAATACCGTTGCCTCGATCCTTGCTTTTTTGGTTACTTTTTTGCCATGAACGACCGCAAAGCGTTTATCGAGCTCTTTATAGCACATATAAAGCGTTGAAAGGAAATTTTGAATAAAAGGAACGTAGGTGTTCTGATTTTCGTGCCAGCCTATGGATGATTCTCTCAGCGCTTCATAATAATACGCCTTATAGTTATTGATCTGTTCTTCAAAAGAAACGTATTTTCCTGCGTCATAACCGTTTTTATACAGCAAAAGCAAGGAAAGAAGCCTTGACATTCTGCCGTTACCATCTCTGAATGGGTGAATACACAAAAAATCAAGCACAACGCAAGGAATCAAAAGCAACTGATTGATATTGGCATTATTTCTCGCATCCATGTATGCGAGCTCGAGCTGCTCCATCGCCTCGCGCACCTCACCGGCAGGCGTCGGCTTGAAGCGAATCCTTCGATTGCCGTCTTTATCCTGCTCAATGATATAATTATCCCCGTTTTTGTATTGACCGCCGTATTCATATCCCGCAATCCGCATCAATGCTTCATGGAGCCCCAAAATATCACCTTGCTTAAAATCCAACGTATCATGATGAAGATGGATGGCGTTCAGCGCATCTCTATATCCGGCAATCTCGCCCTCCGTATGATTCAGAGGAGCGCTGTCACGATTGACGATAGCCGCTATACGCTCATCGCTTGTAACGATGCCCTCGATCGCGTTGGAGCTCTTGACCGACTGCACCTTAGCAACCGCTTCAAGCTCGGTGAAGATTTTTGCATATTCTTCTTTTCTGACACCGGCCATCGTTTTCAATTCCGCAATGCTTGACGTCAGATTGACAAGATTCGCCGGCAACAGCCCGTTATTTAAGAATGAATAATCGAATTTTCTCATATATGCCCTCCGTTTCTGCATATAATTATAGCATATTATATGCAGAAAATCAAGCGATTCTGCATATAAATATCGAAATTCCATGCAGAAAAAGCAAAAACAATATGCAAAACGAAAAATATATCAAGCACGCTCGCGTGCTTTGCATATTGACAAAAGCGGTTGCATTCCACCCTTCAAGGCAGGAAGCAACCGCTTATTTTTTTATTACTCACGGAGTGAACTTCACTCGCTTGGCGAGCTTCACTTGACCATCGGCCAAGCTTCACTCTTAAATATCCACGATATCCTCGCGGCCGGGGCTCTTCGTCGCGTCCACATGCACGGCCTCGCCGAAGAAGGCGTAATGATCGAAATAGGTATGAATATCGGCACAGGTGCTGCCGAATTCGATGCGCGCACGGTTATAAAGCTCGGTGGCCTTTTCCAGCTCGCCGCGTGCCTTGGCCGCCATCCAATCCGAAACCATATCGCACAGATCCGCATGGCGAAGAAGCAAGCGCACCGCCACGGTTCTTGCGCGCTCGGGATAATCGATATGCTGCTCGATCAGGGCGCGGCCCTCCTTGGTGATCTCGCGGATAGAAGCGATTTTTTCTGCCTGTGCGGGATCGTAATGCACGTTCTTGCGAAGACGCGCCGCATCACGCGAGAAGAAGGCGTAAGGCAGAGCATCCAGAATGCGCTGCATATAGTCGCGGAAGAGGCGCCAATCCTCGCCGTAGGCGTGGAAATAGTAGTCCTCCACGATCTCGTCGTAGGTAAGACTGCCGTCGTAGAGCGAGCGCGCGTAGGTATAAAGCACGAGTCCGTTCGGGAAGAAGGGACGGGGGGATGCATCCTCAATGATACCGTCTATGCCGTTCTCCTTGTAGATATGCACGTCATCGTACACGCGCCGTGACATTTCAAGTCCCGTAAGATCGTAAATAAAATGACGCCAGAAATGATATTCAAAGGCAAGGCAAGGGCCCTTCCAGGTCTTCTTCCATACGTCAAGATAGTCAAGACTCGCGGCGAAGGTGCCGGGGAAGGTATTCTGATTGCGACGATAAGGCAAAAGCTGTGTCTTTCCTCTTCCCTCGGGAATGGAATATGCATAGCTGCGGAAGATCGGCGCGAAGAGAAGCGTGAAGCGTGCGGAATTTTTGATCACCTCGGTCTCGGGGCCCCAGGTGGTATCCACGTAGGAAATAAAGGCAATGCGCGCGTCACTTCCGATCTCGGTGAGCTTCTCGTCGATCTCGTTCAGAAGCATCACGTAGAAGTCTGCGGGCAGCTTCTTTTGGCACTGCTCGCACTCGCAGTAGTTATTCGAGCCGTCCGCGAGCCAAACGTGCAGATAGTCTACGTTCTGATGCTCGGTCACGTACTTACGCACGTACTCCGCCACCATCGTGCGCGCCTTGGGATTGGACATGCAGAAGTTGGTGCAAAGCGGCGAATTGAGGTAAAGCCCGCGCTTGCCGCCGCGCATGGCAACGAACTGAAGGCTTTCCTCGGGGATCATCTCATCGGTGTATTTATCCACGTTGGCCGCCGTGCGGATACCGAAGGGCTCGGAGGTGAAGCCGTGGCCCATATCGTGGAACTGCAGGCCGCGCTTTTCGATCTCGGCCTCCAGCTGGCGCTTCCACTGCAGAACCTGCTCTGCGGAAAGCTTCTCGGGGCGGTGGTTTTCCTTATTATAAGGATTTTCGTAATCGTGCTTATAATAACTCAAGGGGATCGGGAACTCGATCATGAAAACGTTCATGCCGAGCTTCGGCAGATAATCGATAAAGGAAACGAGATCGGTCTGATTGCAGCCGCCCTCGGTGGCGTAGCCGCGGTAGCGCTGGAAGGCCATATGGCGGAATTTCACGGGGCGCACGGGCTGCATCGGGATCAGCTCGCCGTCAATGCCGGGAAAGAGGAAGCGGCATCCGTTCTGTCTTAAATATTCGTACACCGCAAGCAAAACGGCGCGGGGGTTATCGCCCGCAATGATGCCGCCGTCCTCCGCGGTATCGAGGTACACGATATCGTCAAGCACCGTGTCCTTGGCATCCGACGTGTCAAGCGAAAGCTCCTGCATCAGGCCGAGCACGAAGCCGTCTCTCGCCTCGGGAGCGTAAGCGATCGGAATACTGCCGCAATCGGGCATCATCATCCTGAGATACTTTTTCAGCTCCTCCGCGGCAAAATCAATGACCGGAGAGGAGGATATTTTATTGATCTTCAGCATAGCGTTCTCCTATGGCTTTTATTTTAACCACTTAAAGTATAGCATTTCCCGAGTCGCTTTGTCAAGCAAAGAGCGAATAACAATATCCATGTCTTTTTGAAAAAAAGTAAGATTTTACGCAAAGCAAAAAAAAGCGCCTCCGGCACACCTGCGATAAAGCAGGGGGATATCGATATCAATCCGCACGCGCGGATTGATATCATATCGAGTTTGAGCGGAGCGAAAACATATCGAATTTGCCGCAAGGCAAATATATCGAGTCGAGCAAAGCGAGACATATCGACATTTTATTCTTCATGCAAAAAACGGATGCCCTCACGC
>JAZQTA010000105.1:0-36396 GCA_045630385.1 Eubacteriales bacterium
CCAAAAAGGCGGGGCCCTTCCTCGGGGCCACCCTTTCTTTTTGTTATTTATGTAAATCTTTGTTTTCTTTATTGCTCGTATCCAAAGAAGAGCAGGCGCCGTTGCACGCGCCGGGACAACTGTCACAATATGGGCAACCGATGCATTTTGCACCCTTTCTCTTTCTGCGTATCAGATAAAATATCGCACCTCCGACAGCCAAGGCGACCAAAACGATCGGCAAGATATCACGAAACGTCATATAGCCACCGTTTCCTTCCCCGTCTTTACGGCCTTATCCGCTTTCACACGCGCAGAGATCAATACGGCAACGCACGCCGCAAGCAAAAGAATGATTCCCCATCCGAGAATCGGCATCCAAGCCGAGGAAAATCCGCCGCCGACAAAAAGAGTTCCGAAGAAATAAACGAGGAACGCAAGCGTATATCCAACGCCAAGCTGCATACCGATGCCCGCAAGCAGCCATTTTTTGCTTTTCAGCTCCGCATTCATCGCGCCGATCGCGGCGAAGCAAGGAGGAGAGAAAAGATTGAACACGAGAAATGCAAGCGCCGCAACGCTCGTGATGCCAAAGGTAGCAGCAACGGTGCTCGCGCTTCCTTCATTCATCGCAAGCTCATCCAGGCTGAAGAGATTGGAGATACCAAAGCATACGGCGAGCGTGGCGACCACGTTTTCCTTTGCGATAAAGCCGGTGACGCAGGCGGCGGCAAACTGCCACGCCACAACACCGATGATCGGGGCAACAAGATATGCCACGGGTGATGCGACCGTTGCAAGAATGGAGGTATGCGCCAGCTCCTCGGAAACCACCTCGAAGCGCCAATTGAAGGTCTGCATCAGGTGAACGACAAAGTTACAAACGAGAATGATCGTGCCCGCCTTAACGATATACGCCCATCCGCGCTGGCACATGGAAACGGCCGCCTTCGGCACGCTGGGCGCCTTATACTCGGGAAGCTCCATAATAAAATACGACCTTCCCTTATAGCCCGTCACTGCGCGGATCAAAAGCGCACAGAAGAAAATAAGCGCAATACCGATAAAATACATAGATGCGCCGAGCCAAGGCGAATTCGTGAAGAACGCGCCCGCAAAAAGCGAGATCACGGGCAGCTTTGCGCCGCAAGGCATGAAGGGAGCGAGAAGAGCCGTGGCACGGCGCTCGCGCTCGTCACGAATCGTTCGGCTTGCCATAACGCCGGGGATCGCGCATCCCGTTCCGATAACGAAGGGGATCACCGATTTTCCCGAAAGACCGACCTTTTTGAAAATAGGATCGAGCACGATCGTGGCTCGCGCCATATAGCCGCAATCCTCAAGAAGCGCGATCAAAAAATACATTACCATAACGAGAGGCAAAAATCCGACGATCGCGATAAATCCGCCGACGATTCCCTCTACCAAAATGGAAGCCCAGAAGCCCTCTCCGAGAAGCGCCGCAAGCCATTCCTTGCCGCCTTCAAGTATGCCCGTGATCCAATCCGCCAGCCAAACGGCAGGGCCTGCCTGCGATATCCAGAACACGGCGTACATGATCAAGGCAAAAATGGGAAGACCGAACCATTTATTGGTTAAAACGTCATCGATCTTATCTCCGATATTACGGTCCTTCGTATAGCGCTTGCGATACTCCACGGCCTTGACAACACCGTTCACAAAGGCATAGCGGCGCTTATCCGATTCCGCTGCCGCCTCGCGATCCGCCGCTCCGCCGTCATAAGGGGCGCTCTGCGCCTTCCCCGCTACGGCCTTCACCGCCATAGCCAGATTTTTCAAGCCCTTTTTCGAGGTGGATACCGTTTCCACGACAGGACAACCGAGCCGCTCGGAAAGAAGAGCCGCATTGATCTCGGTTTCGCGCTTTTCGTTGATATCCGTTTTATTCAGCGCCACCACGAGAGGAATACCGAGCTCCAAGAGCTGGGTGGTAAAAAACAAGCTACGCGAAAGATTGGTGGCGTCCACGATGTTGACGATCACGTCGGGCTTTTCGTTTTTCACGTATTCGCTCGTCACGCTCTCCTCCGAGGTGAAGGCGGACATCGAGTACGCGCCCGGCAGATCCACGGCGATCCACGCCTCGCCCTCTCCCGCAAAGATCTTGCGGATCGGGTATTCTTTTTTATCCACGGTGACCCCCGCCCAGTTACCGACCTTCTCACTGCGGCCGGTCAAGGCGTTGAACATCGTGGTTTTTCCGCTATTCGGATTGCCTGCCAAAGCAATTCTCATAAAGTGTCTCCTCTATACTTCATTTTCCGAGTTAGCATATGCTAACTGCTATGCGAAAGAAAATCGGGCATATCCCCGTTCATTTTAAAAGGATGGTTTCGGCAAGGCGGCGATCCATACTGTAACGCCCGTCCTTGATCGAGGCGACCAGCGTTTTCTTACGCCTTGTGATCACCGTGATCGGCTCGCCGCCAAAGCATCCGAGCGAAAAAAGAAAGCTTTCCATCTCGGCATCTCGGCACACCACGCGATCCACGGTATATTCCGTTCCCTCTTCGGCTTCCCAAAGACTCATATCATATCTCCGTTTCATTTTCGGTTAGCATATGCTAACTGTAAAGATTATACACTTTTTGGGCGGCTTTGTCAAGCCGTTTTCGAAAGATTTCGAGATCGAAAGAAATTTTTGGCAAAATAACGAATTTGTTTTTTTCGCGCGGTATCCAATTGGGCAATTTTATAAAAGCGGTCGCCTCACTCTCGCCATGCTTTTCTCCTACGGCAAGCAAAGAGCGCCAAGCGAAATCGGGCACAAAAAAAGATTTGCATTTTTTTCTTGCAAAAAGGAAAGGTTTGTGCTAAACTATCCATATATAACTTTTCGTGCGCACGCGCGTGAATTGCGCGCTCGTGCTTAACGAAGAATGGTAGGTGTATTATGAAAATTACGGACATTATAAACTGCGGAAGGCCGAGCCTTTCCTTTGAGGTTTTCCCTCCCAAGACGAGCGACAAGTTTGAGAGCGTTCTTTTGGCGGCGAGCGAGATCGCAAAGCTTATGCCCTCTTATATGAGCGTTACCTACGGCGCGGGGGGCGGCACGTCGCAATATACGGCGCAGATTTGCGAGGCGCTTGGCGCACAGGGCGTGACACCCGTGGCGCATCTGACCTGTCTTTCCTCCACCAAGGAGCGCATTGGCGAAGAGCTGCATGCGCTGAAGGCGCACGGCGTGGAGAACATTCTTGCTCTGCGCGGCGATGCGCCCGAGGGCTTTGACCGCAGTACCGCGCACTATAAGCACGCGAGCGAGCTGGCGGAGGAGATCAAGCGCTTCGGCGGCTTTTGCATTGGCGGCGCGTGCTATCCCGAGGGACATCCCGAAAGCGAAAATCTTTCGAAGGATATTGACGGACTGCGCGCCAAGGTAGAGGCCGGATGCGAATTTCTGACCACGCAAATGTTTTTCGATAACAATATTCTTTATAATTTCCTCTACAGACTTTACCGCGCGGGCGTGCAGGTGCCCGTGGTAGCGGGTATCATGCCCGTAACGAACGCCGCGCAGATCAAGCGGATTATTTCCATTTCGGGCGGCGCACTTCCGCAGAGATTTTTGCGCATCGTGGATCGCTACGGCGACAAGCCCGAGGCCATGAAGCAGGCGGGGATCGCGTTTGCGACCGAGCAGATCGTGGATCTTTACGCCAACGGCATCAACGCGGTGCACGTATATTCGATGAACCGCCCCGACGTTGCCGCCGCCATTCAAAGAAACCTTTCCGAGATCATCAAGTGATGGCCGGAGCAATGTATCTACCTCTTAATATAGAGGCACTGCATCCCGCCGAGACGGAGCTTGCCGCAAGACTGCGCGTGCCGCTCGGTTACCGCGATGCGGCAATCAACGAAGCAGAGCGCGCGCTTCTTTCCAACATTCGCCCCGCGATGACGGCGGTGCGCGTGAAAATTTCTCGGCAGGCAGACGGCGGTCTTTTGCTCGGCACGCTTTCCGTTCAAAGCAAGGGACTTGAAAAAAATCTTACGGGATGCGACGAGGCGTTTTTATTTACGGTCACGCTGGGGCTTCCCTGCGAGCGATGGCTTCATAAGGCGGCGCTCCTTTCTCCCGCCAAGCATTTCCTTGCAGACGCTCTTGCTTCCGCCTATGCAGAAGCGGCGGCCGATGCCGCAAACGAGATCCTCGGAGAAGGAATAAGCACCGCGCCGCGCTTCAGCCCCGGATACGGCGATCTGCCGCTTTCGATCCAAAAGGATCTTATAGTCCTGACAGAAGCAAACAAATATTTACATATAGAGCTACAAGACAGTTTTCTTATGGTTCCGCAAAAATCCATCACCGCCATTATCGGCATCAAAGTCGATGCCGAAAGGAGAGCAGAATGAAAAAGAGCTTAAGACAAAGAATCCGCACGGAGCGCCTGTATTTTGACGGCGGCTTCGGCACGATGGTGCAAAGCCGCGGCTTGCCCGCGGGAACGCCGCCCGAGCTTTGGAATATCGTGCGCCCCGAGGTGATCGAAGAGATCCATCGCGCATACGCCGAGGCCGGAAGCAATATCATCACGGCAAACACCTTCGGGGTGAACTGCGAAAAATATGAAAATTACGAAGCGCTGATAGAAGCGGCCGTTGCGAATGCGCGCCGCGCCGCCGCGCCCTTCGGCGCATACGTTGCGCTGGACATCGGACCGACCGGAAAGCTTCTGAAGCCCTACGGCACGCTGGCCTTCGAGGACGCCGTGGAGATCTTTGCAAGGTCCGTGCGTGCGGGATGCAAGGCGGGCGCGGATCTTATCATCATCGAAACGATGAACGATTCGCTCGAAACCAAGGCCGCCGTGCTCGCCGCCAAGGAAAACAGCCGTCTGCCTCTGATCGTCACCAACGTATACGACGAGAGCGGCAAGCTGATGACGGGCGCGGATCCGCTCGCCATGGTAGCGATGCTGGAGGGCCTCGGCGCGGATGCCATCGGCATGAACTGCGCGTTCGGCCCGGACAAGATGGCGCCGATCCTCGCAGAACTGCTGAAGCATACCTCTTTGCCCGTTGCCGTTCAGCCGAATGCGGGGCTCCCCTTCTTAAAGGACGGCAAGACCTGCTTCCCTCTCGGCGCAGAGGAATTTGCAAAAGAGACCGCAAGGCTTTGCGAAATGGGCGCAATGCTCCTCGGCGGATGCTGTGGCACGACGCCCGACTGCATTCGCGCTCTCGTCGCCGCCACGAAGGATATTCCCTTCCGCGCCCCCGAAAAGAAAAACGAGACGGTCGTTTCCTCCTACACGCACGGCGTGATCATCGAAAACGAACCCATTCTGATCGGCGAGCGCATCAATCCCACGGGCAAAAAGCGCGTGAAGGAGGCTCTGCAAAGCCGCAACCTTTCTTATATTTTAGAGGAAGCCACCGCGCAGGTAGAGGACGGCGCACATATTCTTGACGTAAACGTCGGCGTTCCCGGACTTCCCGAGCGGGAGCTTCTCCCCCTCGTTGCCGATGCCGTGGCACAGGTAACGGACGCGCCGCTCCAGCTCGACAGCTCCGATCCCGAGGCGCTTGCCGCCGCGCTTCGCCCCTATAACGGCAAGGCGCTGATCAACTCGGTTTCCGGCAAGAAGGAAAGCATGGACAAGGTACTCCCCCTCGTAAAAAAATACGGCGGCGTTCTCGTTGCGCTGACGATGGATGAGGACGGCATTCCCACCACCGCCGAAGCACGCGTCGCTATCGCGAAGCGCATCCTTGCCGAGGGCAAAAAATACGGACTTTCCAAAAAAGACTTTCTTTTCGATCCGCTGTGCATGACGGTTTCTGCCGATAAGGACAGCGCAAGCATCACCTTGAAAGCGGTCGAAATGCTAACAAAACTTGGCTTAAAAACGGTGCTTGGCGTTTCCAACGTATCCTTCGGTCTCCCCGAGCGCGAGAGGATCAACGCCTCGTTTTACACCGTCGCCTTGGATCACGGTCTCTGCGCCGCCATCCTCAATCCGCACAGCGTGCCGATGCAGAACGCTTACCGCACGCACCGACTTCTGCACGGTCTTGACGAGGGTGCACAAGACTATATCGCCTTCGTTTCCGAAAATACCGCCACCCCCACCGCCTCTGCTTCCCCCGCAACCGCATCCGCTCTGACGCTGAAGGTGGCCATTGAAAAGGGCATGAAGGACGAGGCGGAGCAGCTTGCAAAAAAGCTACTGATGACCGAAGCACCCACCGAGGTGATCAACGGACACATCGTGCCCGCGCTCTCTGCCGTGGGCGAGCGTTTTGAAAAGAAGACGCTCTTCCTTCCCGGTCTTCTGATGAGCGCCGAGGCGGCCACCCGCGCCTTTGCCGCCGTCAAGGAGGCGATGCCGAAGAAGGAAGCTACAAACACGCCACCGATCCTGCTCGCCACCGTGAAGGGCGATATCCACGATATCGGCAAAAACATCGTTAAGGTCCTGCTCGAAAGCTACGGCTTCCCCGTTTTGGACCTCGGGCGTGACGTTGCGCCCGAGGCGGTGCTTTCCGAAGCACTTGCATGCGGCACCTCACTCGTCGGCCTCTCCGCGCTGATGACCACCACCGTGCCCGCCATGGAGGAAACCATCCGTCTCTTAAAGAAAAACGCCCCCCACGTGAAGATCATGGTGGGCGGCGCAGTACTGACCGAGGATTTCGCTTCCCGCATCGGCGCGGACTTCTACTGCGCGGACGGCATGGCCGCCGTGCATACGGTTAAAAAGCATTTTGAAGGCAAATAATTCAAAGGAAATGCGCCCCTGCAATTTGCAAGGAGCGCATTTTGTATTTCAGACAAAAAGCGAAGGCGCGACGAGATTTTGAGTAGAAATGGAAGCGCGCGTCCCGATGGTGTAGAAACCTACTCCGAGAGGAAGCGCACTTTATAACGCTTTTATTCACGACGAAATTTTGGATAGAATTTAAAGCATTCGCCCCAATTCCCTATCAAAGCGAAGGCGCGACGAGATTTTGAGTAGAAATGGAAGCGCGCGTCCCGACGGTGTAGAAACCTACTCCGAGAGGACGCGCGCGATCATTTATACCAAAATATCTAAGCGACTTAATACATGCCGCCCATGCCGCCATCACCCTGTGCGGGCATAGCAGGCTTTTCTTCCTTCTTCTCGCTCACAACGGCCTCGGTGGTGAGGACGGTGGATGCGATGGAAGCAGCGTTCTGGAGAGCGCAACGGGTTACCTTTGCGGGGTCAACGATGCCGACCTCCATCATATCGCAGTACGCTTCCTTATATGCATCGAAGCCGAAGCCGACCTTGCCGCTCTCGCGGATCTTTGCGATGATAACGGAGCCGTCAAGACCTGCGTTATCCGCAATCTGCTTCATGGGAGCCATGAGGGACTTGAGAACGATGGTGGCACCGGTCTTTTCGTCACCCTCAAGGGTTTCGATCACGGACTCTACAGCGCCCATCACGTTGATAAGAGCCGTACCGCCGCCTGCAACGATGCCTTCCTCAACGGCGGCCTTGGTTGCATTCAGCGCATCCTCGATGCGAAGCTTCTTTTCCTTCATTTCTACCTCGGTGGCCGCGCCAACCTTGATAACGGCAACGCCGCCCGCAAGCTTAGCAAGACGCTCGAGAAGCTTTTCCTTATCGAACTCGGAGGTGGTGATCTCCAGAGCGGCGCGGATCTGACCTACGCGCTCGTCGATCGCGTTCTTCTCACCGAAGCCGCCGACGATAATGGTATTTTCCTTATTGATCTTCACCTGTCTTGCACGGCCAAGCTGTGCAATAGAGGCATCCTTCAGATCCAGACCGAGCTCGGAGGTGATCACCTCGCCGCCCGTGAGGGTTGCGATATCAAGGAGCATTTCCTTGCGGCGATCGCCGAAGCCGGGCGCCTTTACGGCGGCTACCACGAAGGTGCCGCGCAGCTTATTCAGCACGAGGGTGGTGAGAGCCTCGCCCTCAACGTCCTCCGCGATGATGAGAAGCTTCTTGCCTGCCTGCATGATCTGCTCAAGGATGGGCAGAATCTCCTGCACGGAGGCGATCTTCTTATCGGTGATGAGGATCATGCAATCGTCCAGCACGGCCTCCATCTTCTCGGTATCGGTTACCATATAGGGAGAGAGGTATCCGCGGTCAAACTGCATACCCTCAACGACCTCGCTATAGGTCTCTGCGCTCTTGGACTCCTCAACGGTGATAACGCCGTCGGAGGTTACCTTATCCATTGCATCGGCAATCAGAGTACCGATCGTATCATCGCCTGCGGAGATCGCGCCAACGCGAGCGATATCGGCACTGCCGCTGACCTTCTTGGACTGTGCGGCAAGCTCGGCGATCGCGGCATCCACAGCCTTGAAGATACCCTTGCGAAGCACCATGGGATTGGCACCTGCGGCAACGTTCTTCATTCCCTCGTGAATGAGAGACTGCGCGAGAAGGGTTGCCGTGGTCGTACCGTCACCTGCGGCATCGTTGGTCTTGGTTGCAACCTCGCGCACGAGCTGTGCACCCATATTTTCAGCGGCATCCTCAAGCTCGATCTCCTTCGCGATCGTTACACCGTCATTGGTGATGAGGGGTGCGCCAAACTTCTTATCAAGAACCACGTTTCTGCCCTTCGGGCCAAGCGTGATCTTTACAGTATCAGCCAGCTTATCCACACCGCGAAGCAGGGCGGCTCTGGCATCCGTTCCGTACAAAATTTCCTTAGACATGAAATTCTCCTCCTAAAATTACTCTTCAATTACGGCAAGAATATCCGACTGGCTGACAACCATGTACTCCACGCCATCCAGCTTTACCTCGGTGCCGCTATATTTACCGACGATCACGCGATCGCCCACAGAAAGCGTCATAACCACTTCCTTGCCGTCCACAAGACCGCCGGGGCCTACGGCAACGACCTCAGACATCTGAGGCTTTTCCTGCGCCGAGCCGGGCAGAAGAATGCCTGCCTTCGTGGTTTCCTGCGCTTCCACACGCTTTACTACAACCTTATCAAATAAAGGCTTAATTTTCATAATCATACCCTCCAATGTTTGCTTTTAGCACTCAAAACCAAAGAGTGCTAAACTGTACATTCTATATTTTATACTAATATAGGACAAAAATCAATAGTTTTCCGATAGTTTCACACATTGTTAACATTTTCCCGATTCGCTTTTTACACCAAAGCGGCACGAAGCCGATCGAGGATCTTTTTTTCCTCGCGCGAAACCTTCACCTGCGTGATACCGAGGATCTCTGCGGTGCGCTGTTGAGAATAATCCCTGAAATACCGAAGAAGGATCAGGCGCCTTTGCTCCTCTGCCAGCTGCTCCATCGCCATTCGCAAGGAAAGCTTATCAAAAAAGCGCGTTTCAGCCTCCTCGTCGTAGACCGTGCTTTCAAGAGAAAGCTCCTCTTCCCCGCCAATCGGCTCGGAGAGCGAGCGCACCGCGCCGCCCGAGGAGAGCGCCGCCGCGGCATCGGAGGGCGAGATCCCCACGGCTTCGGCAAGCTCCTCCACCGTGGGGCGAAGCCCCAAGGCAAGCATTTGCTCCCGCCGCGCCGTGAGAAGCGCGCAAAGCCGCTTCTCCTCCCTTGATACCTTGATTGGCCCATCGTCACGCAGAAAACGGCGGATCTCCCCCATGATCAAGGGAACGGCGTAGGTGGAAAATGCGCACTCCCTCGAAAAATCGAAGGTATTGATCGCCTTAACAAGGCCGATACTTCCTACCTCGACCAGCTCCTCCGCATCATTATATCGCCCCGAGAAGCGACCGACGATGCGATAGATCAAGGGGCGATTCAACTGCACGAGCGCCTCGCCCGCCGCCTCGTCTCCTTCTCTGTAGGCCTTCAGAAGTGCAAGATTTTTATCATACACGCGCTCTTTCTTTTGTACTGCTTCGCTCATGACCTTGCCCACGGTTATGGGGTTAATTTTTTCCTCATGCGCACGTGGGTACCGCGCCCAACCTTCGAGCGCACGGACAGAGAGTCCATGAAGCTTTGCATCACAAGGAAGCCCATACCGCATCGTTCTTCGCCGTTTCCCGTTGTGTAAAAGGGTTCTTTCGCTTTCTCAACGTCCTCGATCCCGCATCCCTTATCCATGATCTCCACCAAGATCTCGCGGTCCTCGAAAAGGCGAACCGATATGTATACGAGCCCCTCGCCGCTGCCGCTATAGGCATGGACGATCGCATTCGTGACTGCCTCGCTCACCGCAAGGCGGATGTCTCCAAGCTCCTCCACCGTTGGATTCAGCACCGCAACGAACGCGCTGACGGCGCTTCGCGCAACGCCCTCATTCTCGCTCCTTGCGAGAAGGCGAAGCTTCATTTCGTTTTCTGCACTTCTCATTTTTCTTCCTCTCTTTATTCTTTACGGACGCCCCGAGCAAACGGTGATATTTTTGCGCCCCTCAATTCCGGATAGACGCAAGAGCTTTTCCGCCATTGGCGCAAGCCCCGAAAGAATCACCGAGAATCCCAGATCCTCCCCCAAGGCCGAACGGCCGAGAATCAAAGCAACCCCCGAGCTATCCATGAAGCGGACGGCCGAAAAATCCAACCGAAGCACGCGCGGCCGATATGCAAACACCGCGCGATCGATCGCCTCGCGCAAGGCCCCTGCCTTATGGTGATCCACCTCGCAAAGCAGAGATGCGCACAGCACGTCCGCCGCATAAGTCAAAGAGAGATTTTCATTCATAATAATATCCTTCATTTTTGCCGCAACAGCTGCGTTTTCCTTTATATACGAAATCCATGCAAAAAACGCATTTCGCGTTCCTGTATTTCGTATTATATCAAAAGGAAAATGAAAAAAATGTCAAATAGAGGCATGGCAAAAAAATTATTTTTCCTCCTTGCTTTTCTTTTGCTCGATGTCGCGCCGCGCCTCCAAAAGATAGAGCCGCCGCAGAATATTCAACTTTACCTCTCGCTTTTTGATCTTATACGTTTTTTCGCTGACAGTGAACCGGCTTTTTGCATATCCGCGCTTGGCGCCGATCTCCTCGATATAACCGAGCGCATCCTCTTCCCCCTCACAAAGCTCGCGTGCCGCCGCGAAGATCCTCCGATTCAGATATTCGTATTCCATGCGCACGCGCAAGGGCGCATCCCCCGCGCGGATCACACGCTCTCTGCGAAAATAATCCGCGCAAAGCGCCGACGCCAGCCGATCGACACTCTCGGGTATCTCACCGCCGTCCGCCTTTTCCTCCCTTTCATTATACATTATAAACACCTCCTCGCACGGCCAAGGACAACTCCGTCAGAAGCAGTGTAAGCTTTTCTTCAAGCAAGGCAAGATCCTCCCTGGCGGCCGCAATCTCCCGCTTCATGCGGGAAAGCGACACCTCTGTGATCGGCATCTCCCCCAAAAACGCCATGGGAGCAATCAGCTCCCTCACGTTCAGCCGCACGTTCGCACTGCGACTGTGATGCACCACGGTATGAATCTCCTTTTCAAGAGGAAAAAGCGAACAAAAATAATCGCCGTCTTCATACACAACCCATTCCGTAGGCACTAAAAACCTCTCCTTTCGTCACTTATTTGTGTAACATTTGGCAAAGCTGTAACCTGTTACGTGACTATAATAACATAGAATAAAGTCACTTGTCAAGCAAAATCTGTCGATTTTTTTCTTTTTTTCAAAAAAATATATTGCATAACAGGTGACTTTGTGGTAATATAATATTATAGAGAAAAAGAAGAGCGCATTCGGCGCTTTTTCACAAAGGAGTGATCACATGATTTCCACAGAACTGAAGGCAAGGCGAACGGCAAAGGGACTCACGCTGGAGGCGCTTGCGGAGCGCATCGGAACAAGCAAGCAAACCATTCACAGATACGAAACCGGACAAATATCCAACATTCCGCCCGAAAAGGTCGAGGCGCTCGCGACGGCACTCGAAACCACCCCTGCCGCACTGATGGGGTGGCAGGAAGAAACGGAGGGCTTTAGCGAAATTCCAACCAAAAAGCTACCGCTTCTCGGCCGCATCGCTTGCGGTAAACCGATCTACGCAACCACGGAATACGGCAGCTTTTGCACGCCCGGTGGAGATATTGATGCGGATTTCTGCCTTTGCGCTTGCGGCGATTCCATGATCGGCGCACGCATTTTTGACGGAGATATCGTTTTTATCCGTGCGCAGGACGCCGTGGAAAACGGCGAGATCGCCGCCGTTGTGATCGAGGATGAGGCGACACTAAAGCGCGTGTACTTCTATCCCGAAAAGAATAAACTCATCCTTTCTCCCGAAAACCCAAAATACGAGCCTTTGGTTTTCATCGGCGAGGAGTTGAACTCGGTTAAAATTCTCGGAAAAGCGGTGGCGTATCAAAGCCGCCTGCTCTAAATGCCAACAATACGTTGCATATCAACTCACTTGGAGAGTCATGGCGGCTCTCCTTTTCTTTTTTTCTCGGATGCAAAAGAAGCTCACTTGCAAGCGCGACGATGCGATGCGGCTCCGTGCCGCCGAGCAGAATATCCCCTCTAAGGAGCTCGCTCTCCCGCTCCGTATTCTCTCTTAAAACCAAGGTGGGAACGCCTAATATGGCGGCTTCCTCCTGCACGCCGCCCGAATCCGTCAGCACCAGAGGCGCGGATGCAAGCGCCCTATAAAATTCTCTGATCCCCATCGGTGGCACGAGGCGAATCCGCTCCGCGCCCGAAAGCGCCTCCTGCGCGATTTTTCTTACGCGAGGACTCGGATGCACGGGATACAGAATATGATACGACGGAAATCGCTCAGCAAGCATGCGGATCGCCGAAAAAACAGCACGCATCCGAGCCTCGCTATGCTCGCGGCGATGGAGCGTGAATAGGATCGTTTTTCCTTTTTTCACCCCTTTGGGGCACATTTCGCGTACGGCATCCTCCACGGTATTTCCCAAAAGAAAAATACGTTCTCTCGGCACGCCTTCTTTTAGAAGATGCTCCATGGCGGCAGGTGTTGGCGCGATATGAAACAGAGCCATTGCCGCGATGCTTTTTCGAAAGGCTTCCTCCGGGAACGGCGAAAACGTATCGCCCGAGCGCAGTCCTGCCTCCACATGAAAAATCGGAATGCGATGCAAAAAGGCAGACAGGGCGGCCGCAAACGCCGTCGCCGTATCGCCTTGCACGATGACCGCCTCGGGAGCAAGCTTCTCCATTGCATCCTTTAAATTGGATAGCAGCCCCGAAAGCATTGCAGACATATTCTCTCCATAATGCATCGAGGGTAGCCACAGATCCGCCTTTTCCTCGAATGCATCCAGCACATCCGCAAGTAGCTCCGTATGCTGACCGGAGGCGATCACATACGGCGAAAGACCGCGGCGCCGCATGGCCTTAACAAGCGGAAGCAGCTTAATTCCCTCCGGCCTCGTACCGATCACTACGGCAAATTTCCCCTTGCTTCTTTCCTCCATGCGCATCCCTCTCTTCACTTCGTACTAATATATAATATGAAGAGAATGAAAAAAAATCACCTGCCGCAATCAAGCGACAGGTGATTTTTATATGAAAGAATTATTCTGCAGCTACGTCGTAGCGCACAACAATATCAACTCCGAAGAGCTTGGTGGCTTCCTCTACCGCAACCCAGGCATAGCCTGCCTCTGCGGCGAAGAGCTCTGCATTTGCGGCAATGCCACGGATCTCGACCGTTGCGCCCGCCTCTGCCTTGTAGAAGTCACCCTCGGTTACGGCGAATACGCCGCCCGCGATCTTCAGCGCGGAGGTAGCGTCTACGTTCGCAAGAGTCTTTCCGTAGTAGCCAAGATTTGCACCGTCGATCTCAAGGGTTGCGCCGTTCTTCAGCGCAAATGCCTGTGCAAGATCGGAGCCAAGAGCCGCACCTGCTACGGAGGAATAGATCTTCAGCGAGCCGCCGTTGATCTCATTGATACCGAAGATAGAAAGTGCATAACCGTTCAGATCCAAAGCGTAATCCGCTCTGAGATCGAGGTTTTCAATGCTGATCACGTTCTTCTTACCGATTGCAAATACGGTTCCGTTCTCGTACTCGCCGGAAGCCATCAGAGCCGTCAGATCCGCAGGAGCGGTGTAAGGAACGCAAGTGCCATCGGGCTTCACAGCCACGAGATAGAAGCTCATGGAGTCATAGAAGGGATCAACCTCGAGAGTCAAGCCTGCGAAGGCCTCCTCGACTACGTTGCCCTCTGCATAAACGCCATCTGCAACGAACACATAGGTTCTGTTGGTGGAATGACGGTAGAAGAGCTTTGCATCGTAGTAATCAGCGTAATCATAGTATACGGTCTCACCGATCGCAACGTACTCCCCGATGCCCTCTGCCCAGATAAGAAGAGCAACTTCCGCCTTATCTGCTACCACATAGTACGCATCCGCCGTAACATCACCGGCTGCGATCGCCTGCTTCTTAGCGGCAATTACGAGAGAGGGTGCCGCAAGAGCTACGCCCTCGGGAATCTCTACGTTGGTAAAGGAGCTTGCATCGGTCAGAGCAAGACCTTCGGAAAGAATTACAGTCGAGAGCTCGGAAGCAGGGATGGTAACACCAAGGAATGCACCACCGAGCGTTACGTCATAGGAGAGAGATGCATCTGCAAGGATAGCCGATGCAAACACGGTCGCGTTGATATCCGCGGAAAGGCTTGCCTCTGCGCCCAAAGCGAGAACGTACTCACCCGAAAGAACGAATACACCGCCATCAATCACAACGCCGCTGACAGCCGCATCGGCCTTGATCAAGGACGCCGCCTTTGCGAGGATGTTTGCGCCGTCAAAGGTGAATGCGCAAGCGGTTTCAAATACTGCAGAATCGCTCGTTACGGCCGAGCCCGCCGCGGAGGAGGTGATCACCGTACCGCGCGCACTGTTCGCAAGAAGGAATGCACTGCCGCCAACAACGGTCAGATCATTGCCTGCAAAATCAATCACAATTCTTTTGTTGACAGCAAGAGGAGCATCAAGTTCTACATCTTTAATAAAGGTAACAACGGAATCCTGCGCCGCGGCCGCAACCATAGAAGCAAGCTCCGTCGCATTCAGCGCGTACTGAACGCCGCCTTCCGCATCCTCGATGATCGCAAACACGCTGTCGGAACGGATCTCGGGATACAGCGTATAGAAGGAGTTGGCCGCATAGACGGGAACCTCGGTGATCGCTGCACCGTCCAGCATCCAATTGCCGGTGAAGGTGTAAAGCACGCCGTCACGGTAGTACTGAGATGCGAACTCTTCACCGTCGTAGGCAACGGGAGTGCCCACCGCGAGAGGAGAATATCCGCGGGAATCGAACACCTCGCCGGTGTGATCCACAGCCCACTTATAGAAAGCGTATTTAGTCTTTTTAATGAAGGAAATTTCTTTCGAGGTTTCACCCGTAATGGGGTTCACACGCTCGATCTCTTCCACGCGGAGGCTCGGACTCAACGTATAATCGAGAGTGAAGCCCGCACGGTCAACTTTTACGGGATACTGAATTTTAGCATCTGCAATGGGAGCGAGAAGCACGATCTTTGCACCGGAACGGGTGGAGGCGTACTTGCAGGCCTTATCAAAGCGATCGTAAAGCACCTCGTTACCGTTCAGCTCAACCACCTTGCAGTTGGGAGTGCCAAGGGGGTAAGAATAATCCGCATCGTAAGCAAGGAAGGGATAGCTAACCGCGTTCAGATCGGGGAACGCGCCGTTATTCTTGGTTCTGTACTTAAAGAACTCGCGAAGCTCGCGGGTCTCCTCATACTGAACGACACGGATGTTATCCAAGTTAAGATGACGCGCGCCGCTACCGTTTGCGGTAACACGAAGCGTCTGGAAGAAGGTGGTATCCTTAGACCAGAACTCCTTACCGTCACCGATCAGGTTCTTTGCAAAGAAAACGCCATCCACGTAAGCGTACGCCTCAACGGCATCCTGTCCCTGCACAGCAGTCAGGTTGCTTCCCGACTTAACGACGTGCTCACCGCCAACCTTAACGATCAGAGTGAAGTGATGCCATACACCGGGCGTGGGATCCAGCGTGATGCTACCGGAAAGAGGGTTACCGGAGATCGTGGGAACGCCGTTCGAATTCGTAAAGCCGAAGTGCATATCGTTCAAGGCGCCGCCGGAGCTGTTTCTGGAGTTCCAGCCGATCAGCATGTTCGACATCGTCGACCAATCCTCAGCCATGAAGTCAAACTCGGTGATGATATAGTCACCCTTGCCGAGGAAAGCGTAGTTGCTTCCGCCGAAGTTAAGGTTCGCACCGCTGCTCGTGAAGTCAACGGAATAGTACTTGTTACCGGACTTTGAAACCACGGTAGAGGTACCGCCCGTCATTTGCGCGGACGTTTCACCGTCAAAATCCGCAAGAACCTTCACGGGCGTAGCCGTTGCGGCCGCGGAGGAGGCGATCGAGCCAAGTCCGACCAGCATAGCAACAAGCACGGTCATGATTAAAAATTTGTGCAGTTTTCTCATACAATTCTCCTATGTATATAAAACTTTTATGAAAACAAAAATAATATGAAAGGGGTATAAATATCGCATGATATATTTTATACGTATATTATATCATAAGCGACGCTATTTTTCCATAGGCAAAAAGACGATTTTATAAAAAGATTTATATGCAACATACACAAAATTGCCCGCCGCAAAAAAAAGCAACGGGCAATTCTTTCATTTATGTGAGAAAATCATTTTTCCGCATTCACCATCTGCATTTCGGCGGCCTTGGCGGCAGCCTTGTTTACGTCCTCGGGAGAATGGAAGGTGGGAACGACCTGCTTCATCGCCTCGGTTACCTCGACAGCGCCGATCTCTCCGTGATGCGCCTCGATTGCGGCGCGGAGAATATCGAGCTTTTCATCTACCTCGGCGCGGGTGTACGGCGTATCCTTTTCGATAAAGATCAGATTGTTTTCCGTTTTATCCAAGGTTTCGGTCTTGATCAGAAGCTCCTCGTAAAGCTTCTCGCCGGGGCGGAGCCCCGTTTCGACGATATCGATATCACGGTACGGAACAAGTCCCGAAAGACGCACCATATTTTCCGCGAGATCCAGAATGCGGACGGGCTTGCCCATATCCAACACGAAAAGCTCGCCGCGCTTCGCCATTGCGCCGGCCTGCATAACGAGACCCGATGCCTCGGGAATGGTCATGAAGTAACGGATGATACGCTTGTCCGTGATCGTGATCGGACCGCCCGCCTCGATCTGACGGCGGAAGAGAGGAATAACCGATCCGTTCGAGCCGAGCACGTTTCCGAAGCGAACGGCGGCAAACGCGGTTTCGCTATCCTGTCTGCATTGCACGATCATCTCGCATACGCGCTTGGACGCGCCCATTACGTTCGTGGGGTTTACAGCCTTATCCGTGGAAACGAGAATAAACTTCTTTGCGCCGTATTTTTCAGCCATGTCAGCCGTATTGTAGGTGCCGAGACAGTTGTTTTTGATCGCTTCCTGGTTGCTGTGCTCCATGAGGGGCACGTGCTTATGCGCCGCAGCGTGGAATACGATATCGGGGCGATAGTGCGCAAATACGGCCTCAAGGCGTGCACGTTCGCGCACAGAGCCGATCTCTACCGAGAGATTCAGCTTCGATCCGTGACGGCGAACGAGCTCCTGCTGGATATCGTAAGCGTTGTTTTCATAAATATCAAATATAATAAGGCGCGCAGGCGAAAGCCTTGCGATCTGACGGCAAAGCTCACTGCCGATCGAGCCGCCGCCACCCGTGACAAGCACGGTCTTTCCCTCGTAAAACGCCTTTGTGGCTTCATCGTTTACTTTGATAGAATCGCGGAACAAAAGATCCTCGATCCGCATCTGTCGCAAAACGCGACGGTCGCTCTCGGTATTCGACTGCGACTCGGAATCCTCCTTGATGGGAAAATCATAAAGCTTCACCTTGCAGCCCGTGCGACTGTAGAATTCATGCACCTCGCGTGCCATTTCACCGGTCAGAGAAGGAACGGCAATAAAGATTTCCGCAACCGGAAGCGTGCGGATAATCTCAAGCGTCTGCTCGCTTTCGGGATAGACCTTGATTCCCGCCACGCGATTTCCTATCTTGTCCGCACTGCGGTCAATAAAACAAACGGGGTAATAATGCGAATGCGCATTGCAGACAAGCTCCTCCGCGAGAAGCGCTCCAACAGTACCTGCGCCGACGATTGCAACGCCGATCTTATTGCGAAGCGGACCGCCGCGGTGAAAATAGCGATACCCCTGCTGATACACAAGGCGCGAAAGAATGGTCATGATCGCAGTACCCGTAATCACACCGACACTCGACTGCATGCCGAGATCCGTTGCCTTAAACGGTGCCGTGATCGTCACAGCGAGAAGACCTCCGAAGAAATCCGCCAAGATCACCATAAGGAAAGCATGTGTATTCGCATAGCGCCAAACATTGAAATACACCATAAACAGAAGACGCGAGGAGAACATGCAAGCATAGAAAAGCAAACCGCACAGCACGTATCCGATCACATCCAGGGAGGATGCCGCCGCTATCGAATGGAAGAGAGCGGACAAGACGTAAACGCCCACAAAAGTAATGCTGTCAATTATATAGAGTAAGACCTTTCTGCGCTTTTTGAAGAAATCCAAAAAATCCATACAGCCTCTCAAATGTCACGCAAAAATGCGCGTAATTAAAATACTCAAAAAAGAGCATCTATATTATCATACCATATATTTTGTATATTGTCAAGCAAAAATTCATTTACTTCCCGTTTTTAACTCAAAAAGCCCGTTTTTTTGCTGTTTTTCAGCAAAAAAAACGGACTTCGCTCCCATCATTTTATTCAATCCCCCAAAAACGCCTCGTGCAAAGAAGCAGAAAGCGCCACAGGATCCAGCTTTTTCTTGCTCCCCTTCACGGTCAGCGTCAGATTGTCGAGAGAAAAGATCTCTTTCGCCACCTCGCGGATTCGATCTCCCGTAACGGCGCGATACGCCGCCACGCGGTCCGAAAGCTCTCTGTACGGAAGCTCAAGAACGTGTGCATCATAAGCAAAAGTGAAGTTCAACTCTCTCGCATCGTCATAGAGCAAAAACGCGTTGTCTACGTACGGCGCCTTGATCAAATCCTCCGTTTTGCAAACATTTGTTTTCAAATCGTTCAGTATTTGCAAAACAACCTCAATAGATTCCCTCACGTCCTTCTCTTTTATTTCGAACGAAAAATAGAAAAGTCCCGCATTCTTATATCGATCAATGCCGCCGCTGATATCGTAAAACAAGCCTCGCTTTTCGCTCATTTCAACGAAGAAGCGCGCCCCATATCCGGAAAGAAGAAGATCATACAAAAGATCGAGCTCTGCCGACTTGACGCGCGTCATATCCACGTCGAAATTGAAGCGAAGCATGGTAAAATCCGCGCTCTTCAAGAACACAGCGCCGTCTCGCCGTCCAAACGCCTCGGGGAGGCGAGGTAAAGACTCTTTTTTCTCTCCGCACGGCAATTCATATCCGCGAAGCGCTTCCATAAGCGATGCGATCTCTCTCTCTCCCACGGCGCCCGTTGCGTAGAAAAAGAGGTTCTCTTTCGTGAAAATGCTTTTTCTGTACGCCTCAAGCCTGCGCCCCGTGACGGATGAAACCGAGCGCAGCGTTCCGACGATGGGATTTTTCAAGGGGCTGTCGGGATAGATCGCGTTCAGAGTGAAGGCGGCGAGAGAATTTTTCTCATCTCCCTCTCGGATCTCCGCCTTAATGCGAAGCCTCTCGAGGTCGATCTCGGATTTCGGCAAAGAGATCTCCGAAAATACGCGACAAAGGATCTCGGCGCCTCTTGCAAAGTGCGCTCTTGCGCCGCTGACGTAAAAATGCACCATTTCATTATAAGTGGACGCATTGAACTCCAGGCCATACCGATCCAGCTCGGCATACAGCCCCTCTCCCATAAGGTGGTGGACGTTACGGATCAAAGCGTGCTCAAGAAAATGCGTGATGCCGCTTTCACTTTCGGTTTCGTAGATGCTTCCGGCACGCACGAAGAGTGAAAGGTAGAAGCCGTGCTGTGCCAGATTTTCAAACGAGAAGATCCGCACGCCGTTTTCGCTGACGTATTCCCTTTCGCGCATCGCGTTTTTTCTCCTTTCGATACTGCGCCGAAGGGCGGCAAAGGCCAAAGCCCCGCCACCCTCGATGCGTTTCTTTCGTATTTATATTAGTCGATAGACTTGTCGATCGCAAAGCGCGTGATCTTGCGGGAGGTGTTCTTCGGGAACTCCTCTGCGCGAAGCTTCACCTTGCCGACGTGCTTATAGGAAACGTTTCTCTTATTGATCTCCTTTACAGCCTCGTCAAAATAGGTCTGCGCATCCGTGATATTGTGCATAGCAAGCGCCTCGCTGTCGGGATAGATCTCCGCAACGATGATCTCCTTGGAGGGATCGGACTTGCTTTCGCCCGCGTAAACGACGACCTCACCGACACCGTATACACCCTGAATATCGGTTTCGATCTCCTCGGGATAAACGTTCTTACCGTTGGAGAAGATGATAAGGTTCTTAAGACGGCCCGTGATATATACCCACTGATCCTCATGACCGCTGATGGGATTCTTCTCGGTGATGACCTTGCCGTAATCTCCCGTTTTGAAGTAGCCCTCCTCGTCGAACGCGGCCGCGGTGGCTTCCTCGTTCTTGAAATATCCGATCATACGGTTGGGGCCCTGATAGCAGATCTCGCCCTCGCCGTTTTCATCGGGATCGGCAATCTTCACGTGGCCGCCGATGATGGGCATACCGACAGAGCCCTTCTTGCGGTATTCGTTGCGGTTGCAGGAGATCAGAGGCGCGCACTCGGTAATGCCGTATCCGTTCAGGATCACGACGCCGATGCTCTCGAAGAAATCGATGATATCCTGATTGAGCGCCGCACCGCCGCAGATGATCATTTCCAGCTCGCCGCCGAAATTCTTGAGGATCGTGCCGAAGAGCTTCTTGCGAAGGTCGATGCCGACGCGGCGAAGCGCGTTCGAGATCTTGATCATGGTCTTTACGAGCTTCAGCTTGCCCTGCTTTTCGATGCCGGTCATGATGCGCTTATAGAAGGTCTCCACGAACAGGGGAACGAGCACGAGGTGCGTAGGCTTGAAGGTCGCAAGCTCGTTCATGATGTAGCGGATGCCTGCGGAGATATAGATCTCACAGCCCTGCGCGTAGTGGCCGACGAAGTTAACGGTCGAGCCGAAGGTGTGATGCGGAGGAAGCACGCACATCGTGCGCTCCGTGATTTGGAAGTTATACATACCCTGCTCCATATCCGAGCAGATGTTCTTTGAGGTGAGCATAACGCCCTTGCCCTTACCCGTAGTACCGGAGGTGAATACGATGGATGCGAGCGCATTCTCGTCGATCTCATACTCGTAGTACGAGCGGTCTCCCGCGAGATATTTTTCGTTACCCGCAAGGCGAACGCTCTCAAGCGAGATCGCGCCCTCGCTGATCTTATCGCCGATCTCGATCATGGTTTCAAGAAGCGGAAGCGCAGCCTTCGCCTCCCACACCTTCTTTGCGGCCACCGTGGAATACACGGCCGCGGCGCACTCCGCCGTTCCAAGAATGGACGCCATATCGGGAGCGGGAAGCTCCTTATCGATCGGCACGGTGATCGCGCCCATGCTCATCAACGCAAAATAGGAGAACGCCCATTCGGGAGATGCCTCGCCGATGATCGCAACGGTTTTGCCCGACAGCCCCATGGAGAGAAATTCGGTTGCAAGCGCACGGACGAAGGCACGCCCCTCTTCATAGGTATAATGCAGAACCTCTTTGTCGGTAGGATTCTTTTTGTAAGAAAACGCGATCCGCTCGGGATAGCGGTCCGCAACGTTCTCCGTCATTTCTCTAAGGTTTGAAAATTTCGTGGTTTCATACAAGGGATAATTTTGTTTTCTGTTTTTAAAAGCCATGTTCGTATTTTCCTTTCCTTACGCCGCACCTGCGGCTTCGTTAACGATTTTATCATTTTTTTCCTTTTTTGTCAAGTAAAAGCGGCGCTCACGTGCTTCTCCAAAAGAGAGAGCGCCTCTCTCCTCCACGGAGAGAACACTCTCCGCATGGGAGATACGGGCGTATTAAGCCCAAAAAAGCGAAAGAAACCGTACTTTTCTCTCTTGACAAAGCCCCGCCGCGATGGTATACTTTATAAAGATAAAATAAGGGAGCACACGAATATGACGATTCTGATTACCGACCACGGAGCCATAGGCGACGGACGATCCGTTTGCACAAAGGCAATCCAAAGGGCTATCGATCTGTGCCCCAAGGGCGGTGAGGTTCTGATCCCCGAGGGAAAATTTCTTTCGGGCGCGCTGTTTTTAAAGAGTGATATGACCTTAAGACTCGCAAAGGGGGCGTATCTTCTCGCAAGCCGAGACACGCGCGACTTTCCGCTGATGACCTATCGCTTTGAGGGATGCGAGCATCTTTGCTACGCATCGCTGATCAACACGAGCGGCGCGCCCTCAAAAAACATCTCCATCGTCGGAGAAGGAACGATCCACGGCGGCGGCATGCCGCTTTACGAGGCCGAGCGCACCGAGAACGCAGGCAAGCGCGGACGCGCCGTTTGCATCCGCAATACGGACGGCGTGATCATACGCGGCGTGACGGTCCGCCAATCCCCCGCATGGTGCCTGCACCTGATCTATTGCACCAATATCCTCATTGAAAACACCAAGATCTTCACAAAATACGCAGAGGACGGAACGCCGTGCGATATGTTCAACGGCGACGGCATTGATCTCGATTCCTGTCAAAGCGTAACCGTCAGAGACTGTCTGATCGGAAGTGAGGACGACTGCATCGCCATCAAATCCGGGCGCGACACGGAGGGCAGAAGAGTGGGAATTCCCTCGCGGGATATCCTCGTTGAGAACTGCGAATTCGTCAGCGGCTTCGGCGTTGCCATTGGAAGCGAGATGAGCGGCGGCGTTGAAAACGTCACGGTCAAAAACTGCAGCTTCCGGGACACCTTCAGCGTGGTAAGCATCAAGCCGATACGCCCCCGCGGCGGTTACGTGCGCAATATTACCTATGAAAACTGCACGCACGAAAACACGAGCACGGAGCACGGCGATTGCCTATGGTTCAAGGCTGCGATCTATATCGACGGCTTTTACGCTTGCGAGGAGGGAGAATACGATCCCGATCTCGCCGTAGAAAAAAGCGAAAGTACGCCGATCCTTGAAAACGTCACTCTCAAAAACGTTACCTCGCGCACGGTTGCCGGGCGCGGCGTTTACATTTGCGGCTTGCCCGAGAGCCCGATCCAAGGGTTAAAGCTTATTCACGTGCGCTCCGAGGGAACGAAGCCGCCCTTCGTGCACAACGCACCGGACGCGCAGCTTACCGATACCGATTTCAAGGTAACGGGCGAATAAAAAAACAGTGAAAGGAGAGAGGTATATGCTTCCCGAAGCCTTTGTACGGCGCATGGAAGCCCTGCTCGGCAACGAGGCAGAGGCTTTTTTCCGCGCGATGGAAAAGGAACCCGTGCGCGCCCTGCGCATCAACCGCATCAAGGCCGAAAACGCCGCCGCAGACGAGCTTTGCCCCTTTCCGCTTTCTCCGCTTCCCTACGACGCGGACGGATATATTTTTGACACGGAGCACATCGGCCATTCACCTCTGCACCACGGCGGCGGCATTTACGTGCAGGATCCCGGCGCGATGAGCGCCGTTGCCGCCCTGCCCCTGAAAAAGGGAATGCGCGTGGCGGATTTCTGCGCCGCCCCCGGCGGAAAAAGCGCACAGCTCGCCGCCGCGATCGGCGAGGAGGGGATGCTCTATTCCAACGAATTCGTCACCTCGCGTGCCAAGATCCTGGTCGGCAATCTCGAGCGCCTTGGCGTTACAGGTGCGATCGTCACCTCCACGGACACGAAGGAATATAAAAAATGGTTTTCCGCTTATTTTGATGCAGTCGTCGTGGATGCCCCCTGCTCCGGCGAGGGAATGTTCCGCAAAAACGACGACGCCGCAAGCGAATGGAGCGAGGAAGCGGTCAAAAAATGCGCCGAGCGCCAAAGCGAGATCCTCGAAAACGCCGCCACCACCGTAAAGGACGGCGGCTACCTTCTCTACTCCACCTGCACCTTCTCGATCGAGGAAAACGAGCAGACCGTTCTTGCGTTTCTTCGTGCACATCCCGATTATGAGCTGATCGAGGTAAACGAAGCCGTTCGTGCCTGCACGGCAGACGGCGTTATCCTGCCGGAGGCGGGCGAAATTCCTCTGCATTTTTGCAGAAGATTTTATCCGCACGTCTCTCACGGTGAAGGTCAGTTTATTGCGCTAATGCAAAGAAAAACCGATGATTTGCCAACCATTCTTTACAAAGACGCGCGAATGTCCGTACAAAAGGAAGAAATGCGCATTGCAGAGGATTTCATCAAGAAAACACTTTCGATTCCAAAGGGCATGAAGCTTTACCGCGTTGGTGATACGCTTTCTCTTATCAAGGAGGAGCAGACCGTGCCGCCGCGCGCCGTATTCGGAAGCGGCGTTTGCCTTGGACGCGTGGAAAAGGGCAGACTCGTGCCGCATCATCAGCTTTTCTCGGCTCTCGGCAAGTATTTTTATGAAAAGATCGAGTTATGCGAGGCAGATGCCGCGCGCTATCTGCGCGGTGAGGAGCTGGAGGGCACAGACGGAAGCGGCTACGCGGCCGTTTGCTATAGGGCGCTCACGCTCGGCGGCGGAAAGCTCGCGGCAGGGCGCTTAAAGAACCATTATCCCAAGGGGCTTCGCAACCCATAATATCAGAAAGCAAATAATTATTTACATATAGGAGAACAATTATGGAAAACAAAATTTTAGCAACCGTTAACGGCTTTGCCATCACCGATGCCGACGTTACCGAATTTCTTCGCGGCATGGGAAAGAACGGACAGGCTTACGACAATCCCGAGGGCCGCAAAGCAGTTCTTGCAGAGCTCGTGAACCAGAAGCTTCTGCTTCTCGATGCACAGAAGAACCTTCTCGAGGCTGAACCCGCATTCAAGGAGCAGCTGAAGAAGGCAAAGGAAAGCCTGCTCGCAAGCTACGCGCTTGAGAAGGCGATCGCCGCCGTTCGCGTGACCGACAAGGACGTTGAGGATTACTACAACGAGAACAAGGAGAAGTTCGTTTCTCCCGCAACCGTAAACGCAAGCCACATTCTCGTAGAAACCGAGGAGAAAGCCAAGGAGATCCTCGCGAAGATCGAGGGCGGCGAGCTTTCCTTCGAGGATGCCGCCAAAGAATATTCCTCCTGCCCCTCCAAGGAGAACGGCGGATCTCTCGGCGACTTCACACGCGGCCAGATGGTGCCCGAATTTGACGGCGCCGTATTCGCAATGGAGGTTGGCGAGATCACGAAGGAGCCCGTGCAGACGCAGTTCGGCTTCCACCTGATTCGCTTGAACTCCAAAAACGAGGGCGAGACCATGGCGCTTGAGGCAATCAAGGACAAGCTCTCGCAGCAGCTCCTGATGCAGAAGCAGCAGAAGGCATACGAGAGCAAGATCAATCAGCTGAAGATCCTCTTCCCCGTGGATATGGCTCTGTAATGAACGAGGAGTCACTTCTTGAAGGAAGGCTTTCGGAGCTTTGCAGAAAAAGCTTCGAACGAGATATTTTCACCTTTTCAGATTTTTTGGGACTCGCGGAGCAGACGGTTCTGAAAAAAGCGATCAAGGGATACAGCGCCTCCCACGTCACGCTTTTCGGCGGTGCACAGGGTTGCGAGCGCGTGATGGCACGCTTCGGAGATGCGCAGACCATCGGCTGGGAAGAGCCCTTCCCCATCGTTTGCCTCAAGATCGCGCCCAAGTCTCAAAAATTCGCCGATGCGCTCACGCACAGAGATTTCCTCGGCGCACTTATGAATCTTGGATTCAAGCGCGAGATGATCGGAGATATTCCCATTTTTGAAAACGAGGGCTACCTTTTCTGCGAGGAAAAAATGGCGGAGCACATCCTCTCCTCCCTGACCGAGGTCAAGCGCACCGCCGTGACCGTATCGCGCGTGGAGGAAATTCCCGAAGGGGAGCTTTTCCGAACGGAAACGGTTACCGTGCAAGTGCAGAGCGAGCGGCTCGATGCCATCATCGCAAAGGTCTTCTCTCTTTCAAGAGAGGATGCACAGGGGTATTTCGCAAAATCCCTGGTGTTCGTCAACGGCGCCGCCGTCGAAAACACGTCGTATGCGCCAAAGCCGCTTGATAAGATCAGCGTGCGCACGAAGGGCCGCTTTATTTACGGTGGCCCCACATCCCTTTCCAAAAAGGGGAAGCTGAACGTGAAAATTGAAAAATATATTTAAACGCAAAAAATCCTCAACCCGACGGTTGAGGATTTTTTATACAGTTTTGTTCCTTTAAAGAACAAAATATTTGTTTTGTTATATTTTCCCGAGATCAAAAATCAAAAATTCAGCGATTTCAATATATCCGCAGGTTTTTCCGCAAGCAGGTCTGCGCCGCAAGAAAGAAGTTCCTCGCGGTCACGGAAGCCCCAAAGAACACCGATCGCAAGCCCCGCGCCGTAATTTTTTGCGGTTTTCATATCCACGCCGCTATCGCCGATAAACGCGGTTTCCGAGGGAGAAAGCCCGAGCGCATGAAGGACGGGCGCAACCGCCGCCGGATCCGGCTTCAAGGCGATTCCCGTTTTTCCGCCCGCAACGATCTCGATCTTATCCCCGAAGAAGCGCTCCACGAGCGGGCGAACCGCGCCCTCGGGCTTATTGGAAAGCACGGCAAGGCGCATACCGCTCTTATGCAACGCCTCGATCAGCGTGGTGATCCCATCGTAAGGCTCGGTAAGATACGCAGGCGCGGCGTTGTACTCTGCATCGTATGCGGCAAAAAACGCTTCAAAATCCGCCACCTCGCGCCCAACTAAGGCAAGCGATCGCTCAAGAAGATTTCTTGCCCCCTTGCCGACCATCACGCGGCATTCCTCCTCGGTGACACGTCTTGCGCCCACGCGAGAAAGCGACTCGTTTACGTAATGCGTGATCGTGGTCAGCGTATTCAGCAGCGTGCCGTCCAGATCAAATATACAAGCCTTGATTCCCATCTTATTCCCTTTTCTTTATTTTCTTATATTTTTTGAAGCTTTGCGAAGGTTGCCATCAGCTTTTTCTCAAGACCGTTATCAAACTTCACCTGATACAGCACGTCACCGCCCATATCCTTGGCAAAGACGATCGTTCCCTCGCCGAAGGCCGTGTGACGAACGCGCGTCCCCTCGGCAAGCTTCTCCACGCCAAAGCTTTTCGGCCCGACCTTGGCCTGCGGTGCGCCGCCAAACGCCTTGCGCCCCATCTCTCCCAGAGGACCTCTTCCGGGAAGCGAGGAACCGGTGCTTTTCGGAACGTAGGCACCGGAGGAAGTGCCGCGCGGCGGAATCGCGCGAGGCTTTTGCCGCACCGTCAGATGCTCGGGCACCTCATCGCGAATGAAGCAGGAAAGATTTCCGTACGCCGTCCTTCCGTACATCATGCGATTTTTCGCATAGGTAATAAAAAGCTCGTCCTTGGCGCGTGTGATCGCCACGTAGCAAAGTCTGCGCTCCTCGCTCATCTCGGCAGGATCGCTCATATTCGACTGTGACGGAAAAAGCCCGTCCTCCATACCCGCAAGGAATACCACGGGGAACTCAAGTCCCTTCGCGGAATGCACTGTCATCATCACGACGGCATCCGCATCCTCGTCGTATTTATCCACGTCGCTGACAAGCGCGATCTCCTCAAGGAAGCCCGCAAGCGAGATCTCCTCACCGTTTTCACCTTGGCGCTTCTCATACTCCGTCGCGGCGGCAACGAATTCCTCCACGTTCTGTATTCTTCCCTCGCCCTCAAAGCCCTCGGCTACCAGCATCTGCTTATACCCGGTTTCCTCAAAAAGCGCGGTGAGAAGCTCGGAGGGAAGCGTTTTTCCTTCCTTGATACGCTCAATGCTCTTTACGAATTCGGAAAGCTTTGCCGCAGAGCGGCCGAGCGCCGTAAAGCTCTCGGCGCGTGCCATGACCTCGTACATGGAAAGTCCGTTTTCCTGCCCGAGCTGCTCCACAGCCTCGACCGTGGCGGCACCGATGCCGCGCTTCGGCTCGTTGATGATGCGCTTCAAGCGCAGATCGTCTCGCGGCGTGCAGGCAACCGTCAGATACGCAAGCATATCGCGGATTTCTTTTCTGTCATAGAAGCGCTGTCCGCCGAGGATGCGGTACGGAATACCGCTCTTGGTAAAGGTCGTCTCCAAGGAGCGCGCCAGCTCGTTCACACGGTAAAGGATCGCGTAATCGCTGTATTTTCTGCCGTTCTCCACGCGGTGCTTATTGATGGTTTCAATAATATAGCGCCCCTCGTCGATCTGATCGGCGGCCTCCTTGATCACGATGCGCTCGCCCGCGCCCTTTTCCGACCAAAGCTTTTTATCATGGCGATCCTCATTATGGCCGATGATCGCGTTTGCCGCGTTCAGAATATTCTCCGTGGAACGGTAATTCTGCTCCAGCTTTACGACGTGCGCCTCGGGATAGGTCTTATCGAAATTCAAAATATTTTCAATGGTTGCGCCACGGAATTTATAGATACTCTGATCGTCATCACCCACGACCATGATGTTGCGCTCTCTGTCCGAGAGAAGCTTCGTCAAAACGAACTGCGCGTAGTTCGTATCCTGATACTCATCCACCAAAACGTAGCGGAATTTCCGCTGATAATACGCTCTCGGCTCTTCAAAGCTTTCAAGAAGATGCACCGTTTGCATAATGATATCATCAAAATCCATCGCGTTGTATTCGCGCAGCTTCTTCTGATAAAGCTTATAGATCTCGCGGATATGCTTGGTGCGCGGATCGCGCTCGATCTCAAACTTATCCGGCGTTTCAAGCCGATCCTTTGCGCGGCTGATCGCACCCGCGACCGCCTTGGGCGCCAGCTGCTTTTCATCGATCGAAAGCTCCTTCATGCAAATCGAGATGAGGCGCTTACTGTCGTCGGTATCGTAGATCGAGAAGCCCTGCGTATAGCCGAGAAGCTCGCCGTACTTGCGCAAAATGCGAAGGCAGATGGAATGGAAGGTTCCCGTCCAGACCGAAGCGGACACCTCGGGATCGGGGAACACGCGCTCCAGCCTCTCCTTGATCTCCTTGGCCGCCTTATTCGTAAAGGTAAACGCCAGCAGCGCCCACGGAGGACAGGGATCCGAGATAAACTCCGGAAGGATCTCCGTAATCTCCTCGGCAGAGCCCTCGGCGGCCGCCTCCAAGGCATCCGTCATATCAAGACTCACCGATTCGGGAATCTCTTGTGTATGATATGCGTTGCCGTATTTAATAAGGTAAGAAATACGGTTAACAAGCACCGTTGTTTTTCCGCTTCCCGCACCCGCAAGAACCAAAAGCGGCCCTTTTGCGCAAAAAACAGCCTCTCTTTGGCGCTCGTTCAGTCGCGCACCGTACACCTTATCAAAGAGGCGGCGCTTCGCGACAAGAAACCGTGCTTTTTTATCTTCCATCTTCTGTTCCATCCTATATTCTTTCGTTTCTTTTATAAATCGTATTTTTTGCGAACTGTTTTTCGAAAACTATCGGTTCTCCTCCAAGCGGGCGCGTCCTCCTACCGCCGATCGGCGGTAGAAAATCTGCATTTTTCCCGAATGTCAAGAGGGATTTGAAAAAAATCTGAATTTTCGGGTTTTCCACAACAATTTCTGTGGAAAATGTGGAAAACACCTCGGACAAACCTATGAATTACGGCGTTTATGGAAAAAAATTTCCGAGTTTTCCACATTTGCGATTGTGGACAATGTGGAAAACTTCATCTATCCTTTTCCGTACTTTTGACGCAAAAACGGCACAATTCAGAAAAAAAGACTTTTTTCGCATCTTCGCATACTGCCCCGTTTTTTGGGGGTATTAGACGTAGTATTTTCTACGAACGGCTTCGCGTTTTCGTTTTTGGCAACCTGCAAAAAGCGTCTTTACCGACCGCCGCGCTTTTTGTGCACCGTGCGCACGGCCTGCTTGCCGAAGTCGTTCTTTTTGCGGTTCTTCGCGCCGTCGTTTTTCCCCAAGCGATCCGCCTCTTTTAAAATTCTCGCGGCATCGTCTCCGAATATACGCGTAAGTTTCGTTTGCTTCTTCCTTGCATCTGCGGCCGTAACGCGCGGCGCAGATTTCGGCTTTGCGCTCTGCCTTGCGGCGGGCGAGGGGGCGCGGTGCGCTTGCGGCTTCTGATACGAGCCGTTTTTGCCGTCCCTACCGAAGGCGGGGCGCACGAGGCAATCCGGGCCCGTGCCGATCAGATCCTCTCTGCCCGCAAGGCGCAAGGCCTCTCTTACGAGGTTGGCATTTTCGGGGCGGCTGAACTGCAGAAGCGCTCTTTGGAGCTGTTTTTCATGATAATCCGTGGTGACGGGCACGGGCTTTCCCGTCATGGGGTGAATGCCCGTATAATACATTACGGTAGAGATCGTGCCCGGCGTGGGATAAAAATCCTGCACCTGCTCGGGCGAGTAGCCCCATTTTTTCAGCCAGAGCGCCATCTCCACCGCATCCTTCATGGTAGCGCCCGGATGCGACGACATCAAATACGGAACGAGATACTGCTCAAGTCCCGCCGCCTTGCAAAGCGAAAAATACGTTCCCTTAAACTTTTCAAATACGGAAACAGGCGGCTTTCCCATCATGGAAAGCGCACCGTCCGAGCAATGCTCGGGCGCCACCTTCAGCTGTCCCGACACGTGCCGCTCGACAAGCTGCTTGAAAAAGGTAGGATCCTTATCGTATACGAGATAGTCAAAGCGGATACCCGAGCGAACGAATACCTTTTTGACACCCGGAACTGCCTCAACCTCGCGAAGAAGGCGCGCATACTCGGCGTGATCCACAATCAGATTCTTGCACGGCGTGGGCGCGAGGCACTTGCGGCGCTCGCACATACCGTTCTTTTCCTGCTGTGCGCAGGAGGGGTAACGGAAATTCGCCGTCGGTCCGCCGACGTCGTTGATATAGCCCTTGAAATCCTGCATGGCGGCAATACGGTGCGCCTCGGCGACCACGCTCTCTACGCTGCGGGAGCGCACCTCGCGCCCTTGATGAAAGGCAATGGCGCAGAAATTGCAAGCGCCGAAGCATCCTCGGTTATGCGTGATGGAAAACTTCACCTCGGTGATCGCAGGAACACCGCCGAGCGCTTCATAGTCCGGATGGTATTCTCTGGTATACGGCAACGCATACACCCGATCCAGCTCCTCACGCGACAGGGGCGGCATCGGAGGATTTTGCACCAGCATTTTATCGCCGTAATACTCGATCACGGCCTTACCGCGCACGGAATCCGTATTGCGATACTGCGTGGCAAAGGCGGCGGCATAGGCAGCTTTATCGGTTTTCAGGTCGTCGTAATCCCCGATCGAAACGCTCTCGAAGAAAACGGGATCGCCCTTTTTGGCAAGATACACGCATCCGCGCACGTCACGGATCTTTCGGATCGGAACGCCCTTATCGAGAAGCGCGGCAATGCGGAGAAGAATATTTTCGCCCATACCGTAGGTCAGAAGATCCGCTCTGGAATCCACGAGGATACTGCGGCGCACCTTATCATCCCAATAATCGTAATGCGCGAAGCGGCGAAGCGATGCCTCAAGACCGCCGAGGATGATCGGCACGTCACCGTACGCCTCTCGGATACGGTTGGAATACACGATAGCGGCACGGTCGGGGCGCGCACCCATTTTACCGCCCGCGCTGTAATAATCGTACGAGCGTTTTTTCTTGGAAACGGTATAGTGCGCGACCATGGAGTCTATATTTCCCGCCGTGACCAAAAAGCCGAGGCGCGGGCGGCCGAAGCGGCGAAAATCCTCACAGCTTCTATAATCGGGCTGGGCAAGGATAGCAACCGTAAAGCCCCCCGCCTCCAGCACGCGGCTGATGATGGCAACGCCAAAGGACGGATGATCCACGTACGCATCACCCGTAACGTATACGAAATCCACCGCGCCAAGCCCTCTTTGCTTGAGATCCGCCATGCTGACCGGCAAAAAATCTCTGCGATCTGCCATAACCGCTACCCCTTTCTCATTAAACACCAAAGATATTTTTAAGGACAGAAACCGTCCGAGAGGAATCTCACGGGCGGCTTCTTTTCGTTATTTGCAAACAATTGTTTTCATTCAGATAGTAAATGAAGCAAGCTCGACCTCACTCTGCGTGCCATCCTGCATGTTGCGAAGCTGTGCCTTTCCGCACTCGATCTCGCTATCACCGAGGATCAAGGTGTACGCCGCGCCGATCTTATTGGCATACTTCATCTGCGCCTTCAGGCTTCTGCCGACAACGTCGCACTCACAGAAAACGCCGCTTCTGCGAAGCCGCTCCGTGATAGCCTGCGCCTCGATGGAGGCGGCATCGCCCAGCGCCGCGATATAAAGCTTCGGTGCATTTTCAACGATATCCTTATCCAGCCCCTGCTCCTTCATTGCGAGAAGAACGCGGGTGATACCCATGCCGAAGCCGATGCCGGGAAGCGCGGGACCGCCAATGGATTCCACGAGTCCGTTATAGCGACCGCCGCCGCAAACCGTGGACTGCGCGCCGATGCCCTCGGCAATAAACTCAAACACCGTTCCGGTGTAGTAATCAAGACCTCTTACGATGCCGGAATCGATCTCGTACGGCACGTCCATCTTATCGAGCGCGGCCGTCAGCGTCTTAAACTTCTTCTCGCAATCCTCGCAAAGGTGGTCCACCGTCTTGGGCGCGTTTTTGGCGAGCGCCGCGCAGGGGGGATTTTTGCAGTCGAGAAGTCTTAAGGGGTTCTTATCCAAGCGATCCTTGCAGGTATCGCAGATCTCGCCCTTATGCGCGGTGTAATAATCCACGAGCGCCGCACGATAGCCGGGGCGGCAGGTAGGGCATCCGATCGAATTGATATGAAGCTTCACGTTCTTAAGACCAAGGCGGCGAAGCACCGAGGCGGCAAGCGCGATGACCGTCGCATCCGCGGCAGGGCTATCCGAGCCGAACATCTCCGTTCCGAACTGGAAGAACTCACGGCTTCTGCCCGCCTGGGGCTTTTCGTGACGGAAGCAGGAAATGATATAATAATACTTAAGTGGCATCGTGTCGCTATAACGGCCGTTCTCGATCAGCGCGCGGGCAACCGAAGCCGTTCCCTCGGGGCGAAGAGAGATCGAGCGGTTCTCATCTCTGTCCGCAAAGGTATACATCTCCTTCTGCACCACGTCCGTCGTATCACCGACACCGCGAACGAAAAGCTCGGTATTCTCAAAGGTAGGCGTGCGGATCTCGCCGAAGCCGTAACGAGCGGCCTCCTCGCGCATGATACCCTCCATATAACGGAAGAGGACGGTATCCTCCGGAAAGAGGTCCATCGTGCCTTTAATCTTCTGAATCATTTATGTCTTCCTCCTTATGCGCCTCTTCCATTAAGTGGAGAAGCCTTTCTTCATCCTTCAGGTAATAAAGCATTCCGATCAGCGCCTCAAAGCCCGTGGCGTAGCGGTAATCCGCCGCCGTCGCGCCTTTTGGGCGGTGGGGATGCGAGGCATTGGCGGCTCGGCGAAAAACGCCCACCTCCTCCTCCGTGAGAAGCGGCAGAAGCCGCCGCATGCGCTCGGCCTGCCTTTTCGCCGTCACAAAGGAGAGAGCCGCTTCATTCAGCAGACCGGGCTTTTCAATTCCCGCATCGATCAGAAGGCGGCGCACGTAAAGGGAATACCATGCATCCCCAAGATAGGCAAGCACTGCCCCCGAGGGCAGATTTGCCCCCACGATTCTCTGCTCTTGCATCCGAAATTCTCCCTTTTACCCGAAGGTTTTTTTACTCTTCGTATTATAGCATATTTTTCATATAAAATCAAGGTCTTCGGGGGAGATTTATTTTTTTATTCCTTTTAAAAAATATTTTGGGTTAGGTATTGCTTTTATGGGGGAGAATATGCTATAATTATATATAAACATTTCAGAGTGCAAGAGGACGCCTATGCAAAGCTTTGAAAACTTCTTATATATCAAGGAAAACTACGAGGAGCTGAAAAGCGAGATCGATGCGCTCGCAAAAAGCCTTGACCGCCCGCCCGTGACGCTGGTTTGCGTGACCAAAAGCGGAACGGACGAGGAGCTTTTGGCTCTTGCCCATTTCGGCGCGACCGATATGGGAGAAAACCGACCGCAGGAGGCCTCCCGAAGGAAGGAGCTTCTTTCGGAAAACGGTTTTTCCGTGAATATGCACGAGATCGGAAATCTGCAGACCAACAAGGTGAAGCTCATTGTGGACAAGTGCACCTTGATCCATTCTCTGGACTCGCTTTCTCTGGCCAAGGAGATCGATAAGCAGGCAAGGAAGCTGGGAAGAAAAATCCCCGTGCTGATCGAGATCAACAGCGGCCGCGAGGAAAACAAGGGCGGTATCCTGCCCGAGGACGCGCTCGCCTTCTGCGAGAGCATAAGAGAATACGAAGGTCTTGCGCTCTACGGCGTGATGACCATGGGGCCGAACCTCGAAACGAGCGAGGAATACCGCCCTTATTTCAAGGAAACCAAAAAAATTTTCGACACGATTGCCGACCGCTACGGTTACGCGACCGAAACGCCCGTTCTCTCTATGGGAATGAGCGACAGCTACGTGACCGCGATCGAAGAGGGCGCAACGCTCGTGCGCGTCGGACGGCGACTTTTTAAAAAATAAAGGAGAAAGAAAAAATGTTTGAAAAATGGGCTGACAAATTAAAGGAAAAGACCAGAGAGCAGGAGGAGATCTCCTTCAAGAGCTTTGATGAAACCACCGCCGCACCCAAGGCGCTCCCCGAAGAGCCGAAGGCGATCAAGACCACCTCTACGGGAAAGGACAGCAACATCGAGCTGAAGGTCGTTCACCCCGAATCCTTCTCCGAGGTCAGCGATATTGCGGACTATCTTCTTGACGGCTGCACCGTGATCCTCAATCTTGAGCTTTTCGATCCCGCGAACACGCTTCGCATGCTCGACTTCCTCAACGGCGTTACCTATTCCACCGGCGGCGATATCAAGCAGGTGGCGCAGGGAACCTATATCATCACCCCCCACAACGTGGACGTAACGGGCGAGGATGCGTAAGTCCCCCTCCGCAAAACCCCATAAAAGAGGTGCACCTTGTTAAGCATACTGATCATTTTTTCAAAATGCATTTCCCTGCTTTTGTCGGCGGTCTCTCTTTGTATGCTGGTTCGAATGATCCTTTCGTTCTTCCCTTCCATGCAGGACAGCCGCGTAGCCGTTTTTTTAACGGTGGTGACCGAGCCCTTCGTTATCCCCGTGCGCGCTCTGCTCTTTAAATTCAACATCGGGCAGGATTCGCCGATCGACTGGGCATTTTCGCTGACCTATATTCTCATCTACATCGTGCAGCTGTTTTTACCCGTGGTGTAACAGCGCAAAATAAAACGAAAAACGGTCAGGATTGATATCCCGACCGTTCTTTAACTATTATACGAAATAACAACCTTCGTTACAAAGGACAAATTATGAAACTGAAAAAGCTTTCACTCCTCGAATACGTGCTTTACGCAGGCATCGTAGGCATCGGGATCGCGCTCGACCAGCTGACGAAATGGCTGGCCGTCAAATTTCTTCTCCCGATCGACACCGTTCCGATCATCAAGGATGCCCTGCATCTGACGTATGCGGAAAATCCGGGCGCGGCCTTCGGTATGCTCGCAAACAACCGATGGGTATTCCTCATTATTTCCACCGTGGCGATCCTTGCTATGGCCTTCTATCTTTTCTCCGGGCTTTCCGAGGGAAGGCTCGCGGGCATCGCGCTCTCCATGCTGATCGCGGGCGGCATTGGGAATATGATCGACCGCTTGGCTCTTGGCTACGTGGTGGACTTCATCGACTTTTGCTTGATCGATTTCGCAATCTTCAACGGTGCGGATTCCTTCGTTTGCGTCGGGGCGGGGCTTCTGATCCTCGCGCTCCTGCGCGACATTATCCGCGAAGGAAAGGAAAAGCGCTGATATGGAGCTGACCGTAAAAAATGGCGGCATGCGCCTGGATTCCTTCCTTGCGGAGAGCACCGAGCTTTCCCGCAGTGCGGCCGCGAGGCTTTGCGAGGAGGGCGCCGTGACCGTGAACGGTAAGGCACAGAGCAAAAAATACGCCGTTTGCGAGGGCGACTTGATAGAGATTAAGATCCCCGAGGCCGTGCCGACCGAGGCGAAGCCCGAAAACATTCCCCTTGATATCGTTTACGAGGACAAGGATATTATCGTGATCAACAAGCCCTCGGGCATGGTGGTGCATCCCGCGCCCGGCAACTACGAGGGAACGCTTGTGAACGCGCTTCTTTATCACTGCGGAGACGAGCTTTCCGGCATTGGCGGCGAGATCCGTCCCGGCATCGTGCACCGTATTTATAAGGACACAAGCGGGCTTTAGGGGGGCGC
>JAZQTA010000106.1:0-7439 GCA_045630385.1 Eubacteriales bacterium
GTCTCGGTCTGAAGCTTGCCCTCGTCGTCGGTGTAGAAGAGAGTGAAGTGGTCGGAGGTATTGTCGGTAATGATCGTACCCTTCGTGCCGTAGAATACGGAACGCATGGTGTAGTTACGCTTGCAGGAGATGGAAACGAACACCTTACCGATGATGCCGCCCTTGATCTTCATGATGGCAACGTGGGTATCGTCGTAAGGAAGGTAATCCAGCGTCTTTTTATTAGAGATACCGCAAACCTCCTCGATATCGCCCGCAACCCAACGAAGCAGGTCGATCGCGTGGCAGCCGCCGCCAACAACGCCGTTACGAAGGGGATCGTTTCTCCAGTAATCCTTGCCTGCGTGTGCCTTGAACATATGATCGTAGTCATGCGCATACTCGGACTCAACGAAGGTAAGCTCGCCGATGCGGCCCTCGTTGATCAGCTTCTTTGCGCCAACGAAGCCGGGGGTGTAGCGGCAGATCTGACCAACCATGAACTTCTTATCGGACTTCTCTGCTGCGGCAACGATGGCAAGGCAATCCTCCTCGGTGAGAGCCAGGGGCTTCTCGCAGAGAACGTGCAGTCCTGCATTCAGGCAGTACTCGCACATTTCCTTGTGCAGCTGGTCGGGAGATGCGATCACAACGGCATCAAGCGCCTCGTTTGCGATCATTTCCTTATAATCGGTATAGAACTTGCAGCCTTCAAATTCCTCTGCAACGTCTACGCCGTCCTTGTTCTTTCTGCGCTCCTCAACGATATCGCAGCAAGCAACGACCTTTGCATCGGGATGTGCGGCCGCGCCCTTCATGTGGGCTCTACCCATACCAAGACCAATAAAACCAACCTTTAACATTTTGTTTTCCTCCAAAATTAAAATTTGTTTTGTATTTTTATTTTTAATGATCGAAAATTAAAGCGTTACGGGAACGCCGCCCATGTCGGCACTCTTTACGATGGCAACGGCGGTCTTGACCGTCTTATAGCCCTCGGTCGCGGTGGTGAGAACCTCTTTATCGTGATCAATGATATCGCAGAACTCCGCAACCTCGGCAACCGCGTTGTGGCTATTCACGTCCACGGGTACGCTTTCGGTCTGCAGTTTGCCCTCCGCATCCTCATAGAAGAGAGTGATCGACTCCGAGGAGTTATCCGTGATGATCGTTCCCTTCGTGCCGTAGAATACGGAGCGAAGCGTTCCGTTTCTCTTGACTGCCACAGAAACGAACACCTTACCGATCACGCCGCCCTCAAATTTCATGATAGCAACGTGGGTATCGTCATAGGGAAGCTCGGGATAATATTTCTTATTGGAAATACCGCAAACCTCGATTACGTCACCCGCGATCCAGCGAAGCAGGTCGATCGCGTGGCAACCGCCGCCGACAACGCCGTTACGCAAGGGATCCTTGCGCCAAGTACCGCGCAGAGCATCCTCGTAGATATGACCGTAATCGTGCGCATACTCGGACTCAACGAAGGTGAGCGCGCCGATCTTGCCCGATGCCACGATCTCCTTGGCCTTTACGAAGGAGGGCGTGTAACGGCAGATCTGGCCAACCATAAACTTCTTATCCGACTTTTCCGCCGCATCGCGAATGGCGGCGGCATCCTCCTCGGTCAGCGCAAGGGGCTTCTCACAAAGCACGTGCAGGCCGAGATTCAGCGCCTCCACGCACATTTCTCTGTGCAGCTGGTCGGGGGATACGACGATCAATGCGTCAAGCCCCATCTTCAGCATTTCCTTATAATCCTTAAAGGCCTTCGCCTCGGGGTGCGCCTCGCCTGCGGCGGCAAGACGGCCGTCATCCAAATCGCAAAAGGCAACGAGCTCTGCATTCTCATACTGCTTCACGCCTTCCATATGGCGAAGCGCCATACCGCTGCATCCGATGACACCAAAACGAATCTTACTCATGGTTTTATCCTCCAAATGTCAACCTCTATTTACAAGAACATCCTTTTCATAGGCAAGGATCTCGTCGATCCAGCCAAAGTCCTTCACGCCCTGGCGCGTGAGATATTCATTCCAAACTGCGCCGAGAGGCAGGGTTTTGATCTCCTCCTGCATTACGAGAAGCTTCGTGAAGTCTGCCTTATCCTGCAGCTGTGCAAGCATCTCGTTCGGGCAAAGAAGCGCATACAGAAGCGCCTTCTGCATATTTCTTGCACCGGTTGCCCATGCGGCAAGGCGGTTGATGGATGCATCAAAATAGTCAAGACCGACGAGAACCTTCTCGGTTGCACCGTTTCTGACGATCTCCTTTGCGATCTCCTTGAGCTCATCCTCGAAGGTGACCACGTGGTCGCTATCCCAGCGAACACCACGCGTTACGTGCAGAGCAACCTTATCGTAAAACGCGAGAAGCGCGGGGATCTTATCGCTCACGCACTCGGTGGGATGATAATGTCCGTTATCCAAGAGGCAGCAGATATTATTCTTTGCCGCGTAGTTCTGATAAAACTCGTTGTTACCAACGGTGTAGCTTTCCACACCGATGCCGAATACCTTGCTCTCTACCGCCACAACCACGAGATCCTTATCGTAGGGTACGGCGAGGATCTGATCAAGAGAATCCTTCAGGCGGAGTCTGGGCGTCAGGCGGTCTGCGGGAACGTCCTTAAAGCCATCGGGAATCCAGATATTCATAAGTGCGGGCTTGCCCATTTCCTTCGCGAGATACTCGGTGATACGAAGGGATGCGATGCAGTGACGGATCCAGAAATCTCTGACAGCCTTATCGGGAGAGGAGAGCGTCAGTCCATCCTTCACCATCGAATGGCTGAAGCAGGTGGGGTTAAAGTCAATACCGTCAATGCCGTTTTCCTTCGCAAACTTCACCCAAGGTGCAAAATGCTCGGGGCGATATGCATCACGGTCAACCTTGCCCTGCTCTGCGCCGAGAAAGGCATAGCAAGCGTGAAGGTTGAGTCTTTTCTTACCGGGAACCTGCGCAAAGGCAAGCTTGATATCCGCCATCAGCTCATCGGGCGTACGCGCGCGGCCGAGGTAGTTACCCGTCGTCTGAATACCGCCGGAGGCCGCTCCGCCGCCGTCGAAGCCAACGACGTCATCCCCCTGCCAGCAATGGATGGAAACCGGAATCGTTGCAAGCGCTTCAAGTGCCTTCTCGGTATCAACGCCGAATGCGGCATACGCTTGCTTTGCATACTCGTAATGTGTCATAACGATTTACCTATCTTTCTTAATATTTATCTTAATTATACCATTCTTCATGAATGCAGTCAATACAGATTTCTCCGCATTCTTTTTTTGCTAAAATCAAAGCGTAAAGGAAATGCCGTCCTCGCGCATCTGCACGCGGAGGTTTCCGATCGCGGTTGCCTCGATCGGGAATGCAAGAACCTTGCGCCCGATGGCCGCCTCGGTCAATTCGTTGAGGTAGGTATTCTTCGCGCCGCCGCCAACGATATAAAGGCTGTCGAAGTGCTCACCCGCGCAGGCCTCCAGATTTTCGATCGCCACGCGATAGCCCTCTGCCAGACTGCGGTATGCGCACACGAAATAATCCGCCACCGTTTCGGGGCCCTTGCCCTCGGGGAATGCGGAATCAATGGCCGCCTTCATGGAATCGGGCGCCATAAAACGAGAATCGTTTACGTCAAAGATGCCCTCGAATTTCGAAGCACGGGCACTCTCGGCAATATCGCCGAACGAGGTATCGGGACAAAGCTCGGTGCGCAAGGACTGCACGATCCAAAGTCCCATGATGTTGGTTTGATAACGGATATATCCGACACCGCCCTCATTGGAATAATCTCTCTCGCGGCTGACCGCATCCGTATGCGGCACGGAGGACTTGATACCGAGGATCGACCACGTACCGGAGGATACGTACGGCGCGTTTCCTTCCATCGGAATGCCCTCTACGGCGCTCGCGGTATCGTGGGTGGCACAAAGGCGCACCTTGGTATTTCCGCCGCAATACGCGGCATATTCGGGCTTCAGCTCGCCAAGCAGCGTGCCGGGCGCGGAAAGCGCCGGGAAGAGATGCTCGGGGAGGCCGAGCGCACGCACGATATCCATATCAAATTCGCGCGTAGCGGCATTCACCATACCCATCGTGGTGGCATTGGTGTATTCCTTTTTCTTCACACCGGTCAGACGGTACATGAGATACTCGGGCATCATAAGGAAATCCGTTACGCCCTCAAGGCGGCCGTTGGTCAGATCGTCATAGAGCTGATACACGGTGTTGAAGGGCTGAAATTGGATGCCCGCCTTCTCAAAGAGCTTATCAAAGGGCAGGATCTTGTGCACGGCATCAATCGCGGGCGCCGTTCTGTCATCTCTGTATGCAAAGGTGGGCGATTGCGGCGCATCCCCTTTCATGCGCACATAATCCACGCCCCAGGTATCTATAGAAAGACTCTCGATTTTCGGATAGCGCGCAAAGCACGCCTTGATTCCTTCAAGCACGCTTGCAAGCAAGGCCTCGGTATCCCATACGAGATGGCCGTTCTCTTTTTTCATTCCGTTCGGGAAGCGGTACAACTCCTCGGTGACGAGCTTACCGTCTGCTCCGGCATATCCTATGATATGGCGGCCGGAGGAGGCACCGATATCGATCGCAAGATAATATTTCATACCGTTTGCTCCTTTATATTGACTTTAATATAAAAATATGATAAAATATTTACGCTAACAGAATACCAAAATAATCACACTTTGTCAAGAGTTGGTGATAGTTTTGGTAATTTTTCCAAAAATTTATTCAACACCAAGCGAATATAAGCATATTCGAGCACAAATAAGCAACACAAAGGAAGCCAAGGATCATGTTTTATTCCGAACGCCAGGAACAGCTTTTAGCCCTACTGAAAAAAGAAAAAAGCCTGCGGGTTTCCACCATCGCCGCAAAGCTTTTCACCAGCGAATCCACCGTGCGCCGCGACCTGACCGCACTTGAAAACGAAGGTCTCGTGCGCCGCACCTTCGGCGGCGCCGTTATCTGCGAGACCGAGCGTGCAGACGAGCCGCTCGTGATCCGCAACGCAAAAAATACCAAGGCCAAAAGCGAGATCGCAAAGCGCGCCGCAGAGCTCGTGCATGACGGCATGGTGATCTTCCTCGACAGCTCCTCCACGGCGGCGCATCTCGTTCCCTACCTTACGCGCTTTCACGATCTGACGGTGATCACCAACAGCCCAGCCACCTCGATCGCGCTCGGAGAATGCGGCATACGCAATTTCTGCACGGGCGGCGAGCTTTCCTCTCGCTCGGTTTCCTTCGTTGGTGGCTATGCGCAAGATTTCATCCGAAGCTTCAACGCCGATATTGCCTTTATCTCCTGCCGCGGGCTCTCCGAAGACGGACTTCTGACGGAGTCCAACGTGGAATTCGTGCACGTCAAAAAGCAAATGCTGAAGAACGCAAAGCGCCGCGTTTTCCTTTGCGACCGTTCAAAATTCGAGCGGACTTATCCGCACAGGCTTGCAACAAGGGACGAGTTCGATGACGTTATTATCGAGTGATTTTTTCTTTGTTTTGACTATATTTATTTACAAAATCAATATAAAAATCAGCAGGCGGACGCACCTGCTGATTTTTATATTATTTATTTTTTCTTTCGCTGATCACAGCGCAAAGGACTGAATTTCTCTGCGCCAGCCGGACTCATTCGGCTCATCGTGCCAAGGAACGATCCTTTTTCCCTGCGCGCGGCACTTTTCGATCACGTCGCTGACAGGCGTGATGGCGATGCCGCACTCGCCGCCGATCACCGAGCTTTCGCACACGATATATTGATCCTTAGCGCAGAACTGCGGATGGGGATCCACGTGATAATACCGATCCGACCATATATCCGGATACGGCATATCCGAGAAGATCTCGATCTCCTTATCGGTTTCGCGATCGTAGAACAAAACGCTGCAGCCGCGCGTGCTCCAATCGTAGGGCGTGTAATCTCCCACGAAGTGCTCTCTGTTTTTCGAGCAATGGCTATGAATGATCGGGCGCTTCCATACGAGGAGCGGCTTTCTCGTTTCGAGATCGCATTCATACGCGCCGTAAAGATAATCCGACCAGCAAACGTATCCGTCGCCGCTGAAATAATCGTGCGCCATTTCCGTGCCGTCACGTCCGTAGAACATACCGGGCACGAGCGCCTCAAAGCGCGTAGCATCGGTATTGATCAGCCACATACGGTTATCAATCGGGAAATATTCTCCGCTATTGCGGTCGCGCCACCAATCCTGGTCAAGAAGGATCAGCGCGGGATCGACGGGCGAGAACATTGCGTGGTTGTATTCCCTTCCGAACTTATTGAGAAGCTTGATCTCGCCGGTTTTCAGATTTCCAACCGACATATAAACGCGATCGGCGATCTTCATATCCATAGCGATATTTTCGCCGTCCGCAGAGATGCTCGCGTGCGTGAAAAGGCGCATCAGAGGGCGGCCGTGCGTGATCTCGGGGCCGACCGTGATCTTCTTTTCGAGTTTCCCCTCCACGTCCACCTTATACACCACGTTTCCAACGCCGAAATACACGCCGTCTCCCTCGGGAGTGACGCAGGGATTTCCGCCCATCGGCGCGGCGTGCGCAAAATTACGGATGAAGGGCTTCTCGGGGTCGAGAGATACCACACCGAGCGTCATATAACGCGCAGGAGGGTTGAAGCAGAGAAACCAAAGGTATTTGCCATCTGCCGTGACCGACGGCTGTGCAAAGTAAAAATGGCGTTGCAGAGAGGCAACCTTCTCCGTGAGGACATAACTGACGATACCGCTTTTCGGATCCTTATAGGGCGTAAAATACGGATGCTTTGAAAGGTCAAACATAGCGTGCTCCTTTTTTTGCCGATTATTTTCCCTTATCGGCAACGTTTTTGATTATGATCATTATAACACACCTTGCACACGCTGTCAATTCCATGCGGGCGTTTTCTTTCAAAACTGCAAGAAAACGGTATGAAAAGTGAAACACCGTAGCGCATTAGCGCTACGGTGTTTCATATATTAAAGGTAAATTAAAGCCTTAGGGCTTCGGAGAAATTACTTCTCCTCTGCAACAGCCTCTTCTGCGGCTGCCTTAACAGCTACAAGCTTTACGATGGCCATTTCAGCACCGTCTCCACGGCGGGGACCCATCTTCAAAACCTGCGTATAACCGCCGTTCAGATCTGCATAAGCAGGAGCGATCACGCTAAATACCTTCTTAGCCACATCTTCCTTCGTGATGTAAGCAAGTGCATCACGGTAAGCGGCGAGAGTACCCTTCTTACCCAGAGTGATCATCTCGTCTGCCTTCGCAGAGAGCTCCTGTGCTCTGGTGTAGGTGGTTTCAACCTTGCCGTTTTCAAGAAGAAGGGTTACCATACCTCTGAGCATGGCCTTGCGCTGTGCAGTAGTTCTGCCGAGTTTTCTCATGGTTATATTCTCCTCTTTCTCATTCTTCGACTTTCTTCAGGTCAAGACCCAAGGAATG
>JAZQTA010000107.1:0-1625 GCA_045630385.1 Eubacteriales bacterium
GCCGCAGGCTACCCGATGCGATATGACAAGCTTGGTGAACTTTTGGGTCTTAGCACAAAGGACGTAAAAACGTTGGTGCGCTCGATGGCAGATCACTTTGCACTTGAGGATGCACACCACGGAATTCAGCTCCTGCTCTACCCCACCACCTGTCAGCTCGCCACCAAAGAGCGTTATGCCCCCTACATCCGAGAAGCTCTCGGCATTCGCCGCGGTGGTAACCTCTCGGCATCTTCAATGGAAGTGCTCGCAGTGGTCGCCTACAACCAACCCGTTACAAGATCCTATATCGACCTTGTGCGCGGTGTGGATAGCTCTTATGCCGTTAATTCACTTCTCGATAAGGGACTGATAGAAGCCGCAGGACGTCTTGATGCACCCGGTCGCCCCATGCTTTACGTCACCACCGATAAGTTCCTTCGCGTATTCGGTTTGAATGCTCTTGATGAGCTCCCCGAGACCGAGGCTTTGAGCGTGGCCGCCGCACAGGCAGATGGCGCAGATGCAAATCAAGCTGTCGAAGAGGCAGAGCAACTGTCGTTTGAGGTAGATGAGGGTGCGATCCCGAATGACTACACCGAACCGGTTGACGGTGAAGAAGAGGACGTTGCCATTGATGCACTCTCTCCCACACCGCCTGAGGCTGATCCCACCGAGAAGGAGGGCCTGACTTGACTGCATTAATTATCGTATTGATTATACTCGGCGTGATTTTGCTATCTGCCCTGCTCATTCTGTTTGTAGGTAATGCAAGTTTTCGCATTATCAGCTCGGATCAGCTGCGTGTGGTGGCTTCGGTTTGCGGTTTTCGTTTTACCGTTTATCCGGATAAAAAGCAAAAACCAAAAAAGCCTAAAAATCTTGCCCGTTGCCACAATCCCGAAGCAATTCTTCGCAGGGAGTTGAAACGGCAACAGCGCGCAAAGGAAAAAGCCGAGCGCCAAAAGCAAAAGGCAGCAAAGCGTGCCGCTAAACGGAACGAGAAAAAGATCGGCATTCCGCAAAAATACTGCCCCGTTCCCAATCTCAAAGAAAATCTCGAAATGATTCTCGCTCTTGTCAAAAGATTTTATAAAAAGACGCGCGGCAAGATCAGAATCAAAATCAAAAAGCTGCACATTCGCGTAGCCGCTGACGAGGCCGCGCACACCGCTCTCCTCTACGGGGTTACGGTTCAGCTCGTTTCCTATATTATAGGATACGTCGAAACCAACTACACGGCGATCGAACGCGGTGAGGATGATCTTTCGGTAGAACCCGATTACACCACGTCCGAATGCAGTGCAAATATTGACATCGTCTTTTCCGCAAAAATTTGGCGTACCCTTCTGATTCTCATTGACATGATGGAAGCGTATGACAAGGAGAAAAAGATCGCTTATCGCAAAGCGGCTCTGCGCAAACGCGAAAAGCGTAACAAACCTCGATTTGATTTTAAAAATATATTAACACGTGTACGAAAGGATCATTCATTATGGAAAACGAATCTTCTATCAAGGAAATAATCCGCAATTCGCTGGACCAGGTGCGCTCCATTATTGATGCAGACACCATCGTAGGTAAGCAGATTGTTACCTCTAGCGGCATGGTGATTATTCCGATTTCCAAGCTTTCTATGGGCATTG
>JAZQTA010000108.1:0-13855 GCA_045630385.1 Eubacteriales bacterium
AATCGAGTTGCAATGGTGTCTACTATATATTTTATAAAGAAAGGTGATTTTACTTTAGCTTTAGAGCTTGCTGAAAAATTTATGTTACACGAACATCATTTAATGCACAAAGCTGCTGGGTGGATGCTTAGAGAAATTGGGAAAAAAGATGTTGATGTTCTCAAGCATTTCTTGGATAAGAATGCTGCAAAGATGCCTTCAGTTATGCGTAGCTATGCTTGTGAAAGGTTACGTAAAATATAGTTTTTGTTGATTTATATGCTCTAAATTTATAATAAATAAAAATATATCAAATTTTAGACTCAAACTAATATTTACAATTTGTTCATGAATTTATTATGCATTATTTCCAAATGGGTATTGACATTTTATTGCATTTTTGGCATAATGTATATAGAGTAAAAAACTCAATATCGCTTTAAGGAGATCACACAATGAAAAAAGTTTTAAGCCTCGTTCTCGCTCTTGCACTGCTTTGCGGTTGCATGTTCACCCTCGCTTCCTGCTTCGGCGGCCTTTCCGGTAAGTATTCTTATACCGATCCTATCCTCGGTGGCAAGACTACATACGAATTTAAGGGCAAGGAGTTCACCCGCACCTACACGCTCGGAAGCATCACTCATACTGCTACCGGCACCTATGAGATCACCGAGGAGGAAGAGAAGTCTTATATCACCTTTACCTACACCGGCGGCGATGAGGAAGCCAAGGAAGACGGCGGCGTGAAGATGGAGCTCACCAAGGGCACCGAGAACGACGTTGCATACATCCAGTTCGGCTCCGGCCTTTCGAAGCTTGTTAAGTACGTAAAGGCATAATCAATTCAATAGCCAAACGAAAGCCCGACGAGCAAACCGCCCGTCGGGCTTTTTTCGTCGCCAAGCGGCGCATCTATCTGCAACAAAAATCAACCGCCTCTGCAATCGCAGAGGCGGTTTTTAAATGGATTTTTGCTTTATCCAACGTGGATAGAGAGCAGGTAAAGGATTTCATCCCAAGTGATGAAGCCCTTACCGACAGAAACCTTGAAGTTTTCAAGACCAAGTGCTATAAACTCTTCGTAAGAGCAAAGGCCTGCAAAATCATCATAGGTATACAAACCGTATCTTTCGATATCTGCCTGCATCTTTTCTGCCTCGAACTTCATATCCTCGCCGATCTCATAAGGCATAAGCCATGCAGGGCTATTATCAACCTGTGCTGCTGTCAGCGTCCACATGCCTTCCAGAACGCAGTTGTAGTATTCCGAAGTCAGCAAAGACCAAACCTCGGTATATCTTTCCTCGGTGCTGTAAGATACAAGTTCTGTGGTCGCATATCCGTCACCCACCTGCTTTACAAAAGAGTGTCCGATATAGTCAGCCGCATTGTTTGCATCAAGCAGAATAAATTCATTCGTTGCAACATCAAAGAACCCGTGCCCATTGATGGTGTTGATTGAAGTGCCATCTGCAAAATACAGTGTGGTTACGATTTCGGTGCTATAACCGTGATTGTCGAGAAGCACAATCGGTGCAACCGTATACTCGCCGGTATAGAAGTTCCAAACGAGAAGCAGATCCGTAGTTGTCATCTCATCGATTCTCTTCTGCGTACCGTCTGCCAGCGTTACAAGGGTGTCGCCGGTGACACAGCTGTTTCCGTTGCTTGATTTGATGGTGAAGGTTTTAGATGTACCATTACAGAAATCGGAATAATCATAGCATGTTGCCTTATCGGGACATTCGATACTCCATGTATGGCTAAATGTTAGTTCGGTACCACCATTGTTGTCCTTGAATGAGTAAGTAACAGGTATGGTTCTAGCACCATTGCCGTAGTTTACTAAACCGTTACTTGCGGCGGGAACAAAGTACAATTTTCCATTACATACAACCGGCATGGCACTAACGTTATTGCTACTATGTACTTGCCCACCCGTCAATGTCAATGTAAAGTCGCCGTTGTCGGGAGAATATGTCCACGTAGTGTTAGTTCCGTTTTGTTTACCTGCTGTTGTGGGTGTATAATCAGAAAGATTGATCGTCTTATACTGCTTTTCCGCAACGCTCCAATATTTAATCTGAATGCCGTTGAGTACAGGAGCCGCTCCGTGCCAAGTGTCTTTGCTTAATGTGCTGCCGGCTTCGCCTACCAGTATAGCTGCCTCATAGTTGTTTGTGACAAGCGAGGGAGATTCCTTGCTCGTTTCCGTACCGGTTACCTTGTAATAAGTGGTATATTCCTTACCATCGATCGTTGCGGTCAGCGTATAGTTTACACCGCCGGCAGTAACCGCCACAGGAGTAGTTGGCTTTGCGTTGCCGTCTACCTTGAAATCGGTAACAGGAACACCATTGACAGACATGGAAATCTTGCTGAAGTCAAGCGCATATCCGCTCAATTTATCAAGGTCTACGTTAAGCTCATATACCCATCCGTCAGCACCAAAAGACTTGCCTGTCGTTAAGCCATCAGCAGTATCGGAATAACTTACGGTAATAATATCACCCTGCTTGTTAGGCACGTATTCACTTTCGGTCTTAAAGCTATCTTTTGTTCCGTTTGTATTCTTATAAGAATAAACGTAAGTTTTGCCGTTAAGAATAGCAACCTCTGCATAGTCATAAGGCACGTTGCTCTTATCGGTTCTATTATCGGTAATGGTGGTGGTATTCACCTTGGAGGTCAAGGACTCGGGCATATAGGCAAATCCAAGGTTAAGTGATTCTTTTGTTCCGTCACCGTCAAGATCGTGGAGGTAATCTGTTTGCTTCATTGCATTTTCAACAATCGTCTTTCCATCGCTCGGAACATATTGTTTATCGCTTTCATCAACCCAAGCATTTTGTACAAGAGTACCTTCAAGCGTGAGAGGCGCGGCATCACCATTGGAGTTGCAGATCATAAGCACGCTAAAGCCCATCAGATTCTTGCTTGTGTCATGGGTGGAAGCGGTCGGCTTCTGTACCAAGGTAACGTCACGAAGCGTTAGACTGTTGGCTGCGCCCACAAGAAGGGATGCAACAGCGCCAAGCTCAAGGCGAGAATTATCAATCAAACAGTTGCCGCCGGATACGTTCACTGCCGCACGACCACCTGAAATTCGAGAGTTGAGAATCTGGCTGTTACCCGATACCATAACGCCGCTCTTTACATTAAAGTAACGAGTTCTGTCGGTGGTCTCGCTACGGTTACCGCTTTCGGTCATGTTGCTCTTGTAAAGCACTGCATAATCAAAGTTCGGGCAAACGATCTGAACGTTATCAATCGTACCGTTAGTTAGGGTTACAAACGAATAACCCATATCAAGTGCCGCACTATCGCTTGCGCAGGTCATAGTAAATCCGTTACCGTAAAGCGTATAACCGCTGCTAACCTCAAGAGAACTAAAGCCACAGTCATTCAGCAGCACCACGTTATTTTTCGTAGCGCTCGTCGCGCCGGTTGCATTCACCGCATCCACAACCTCGAGGTAAAGCTCGGTTGGTATGCAATAATCGTTATCGGTAATCGTAACCTTCACAGCGCCGGTGCCATTGAACTGAATTGCATTGTTAGAGTAAGTACCGCTTGCTGCGGAGCCGTCAACAGCTTCAACCGTTACGGAAACAGTTCCTACGGTTACGCCATCCTTCGCCTTGAACAGCTTATCAAGTGCAACGGTGCCGCTGTTACCAACGCGGTGAAGGAAATCGCCGTTGTTCATTACAACGTCAAACTTTTCTTCCGGCTGACGCTCGGTTACGTTAACCGTAATCGTCGTAGGCGTGCAGAAGTAGTAGTCCTGAATGGTAATATTTACAACACCTACGCCGGTGAAGGTGATGGTGCTGTTTTCCCAAGTGGTTCTATCATAAACGATAGTTGCGGAAACGGGGTTGTTATCATCGACGTTGGTTACACCGATCGCAAGCGCACCGGGAACGAGCTCTACGCCATTATTAACAAAATTGAAGATGTCGCTAAGCTTGAGCGTAATATTGTTTGTAAGCTCGGTTACCTTGCCCTCAAACTTCTCAACGGAATTACCCTCTTTTCTATCAAGAATGGTAACGCCGTCCATATCGTTAACGCCCTTGCTCGTTACACCCCAACCGTAACCGGTTACGAGGTTATTAAACTCAAGGTAGATGTGCTGCTTATCTTCTACAAGATCATCTTGGCCGTCGCCGTTCTCATCGATACCGGTCTGAATGCCGCCCATGTCGTGCGTCCAAACCGCGCCGTCCTTAAAGTGATAGCAGGTCGCGTTTTCGGTTCCGTGCCCCTTAGTGTAGTCAACGATAACGTAGTTGGCTCTGCCGCTCGTGGGAACGGTGCCGGTCGTGCCGTCAAGATAGGTAATTGTTGTACCGTCGATTGCCTTGATCTCAACGAGACGCGTCATTCTGCGATCGTGCGTGTAGGAAGCCTTGGGATTGTCCGCAAGCTCGCAATAGTAGTAATCATTCCATGTTCCGAAATGAACGGTACAATCCTTTGCGGTAATACCGTCCATCTTCGGATAAACATGTCCGTCAATGGTTTTGTTCTCGCGAACGGATCCCATCAGAATGCCCGCATAGCGATATGCATAATACTGATAGCTTCCGCAAACGTCATTATAAACGTCCATCTGCGCGGAAATGTGGCAGTTCTCAAAGTGAACGCCGCCGTTTACAGGGGGGCCTGCCGAGGTCTGGCCGCTGGTGGGATAATACTGACCAACGATACCGCCGCAAGCTACGTCATAAGAGCCCCAGAGAGCGGAGATCTTATTGGAGTTATCAACTGTGATGTTCGTAAATTTGGTTTGGAGGTCTGCTTCCTTTGCGTACCAACCAACGCAACCAACGATACCGACGTTGCCGATATTGTAAACGCGGGGATTGCAATCGAAGATTGCGATATTCTCAAAGGTAGCACCATCTGCGTAAGCGGCAATCGTACCTGTGGTAGTATATTCGCCGTCAGAAGAGAAGTTTGTTACGGTAAGATTTTTAACCGTACCGCCGTAGATCTTGCCGAAAAGACCCATGCCGTCGCGATAATATTGCTCGGATGCGGCGTAATATTCATTGTCACCCTTCATCTCCCAGGTATTCTGGTAGAAGTTTGCAACGGTATGGCCGTCACCGTCGAAAGTGCCCGAGAAGTTTCTCAGCCCGCTTGTGATCGCAGTGCCGGTTTTTTCATAAGTACCCTCGGAGTTGTAATATCCAATGGGATAAAAGATCTTAGCTTCTTCGTTTTTCGCTTCATCATCACCCAGGTTGATATCCGCAACAAGCTTCACATATTCATTCTTGAAGTTTTTCCCTTCGGCAGCACCTCTCATACCGCCGACAACAGCACCGAAATATGCAAGCTGGTCAGCGTTTGCAATGATATAAGGATCATCCTCCGTACCTGTACCGGTTGCAAATCCCTCTGCAATGGTACCGTTCCACGCGTTTTCCGTATCCGCCACAAGCGCAACCTCGGAGAAGGAAGCCATTGCAAGCGTAACGTCACCGGTTGCGGGATCGTAAACGAATTCGTTATGCAGGTCAAGCTCTGCAAGCGTTTCCACGCGCGTCATCGCCGCGCGAACGCCGTTCTCCATGTGATAAAGCTTGAAGTTGCCGAGGTTGAGGCCGGGCATCAGCGCTTCCTTCACGGTGATCGTCATGGGAACGGTGTTGTCCTCTGCAACGCCCTCAATATGTACGTTCAGCGCGCGCAGGATCTCGTTGTCCGCAAGCGTGATGTTTGCCTCGGAGTTTTCCATTTCCGCAACGAGGAATGCAAGAGCGTCCGCGCCCTCCTTCATCTGCACGCCGGCAGGAATCTCTGCCTTGATTGTTCCGTCGGTCGATTCGATCGTGGTAGGAGCTGCCACAGCGCCGCTTGCATCCTTCTCAACCCTTTGAACGATCGAGCCGGGAAGCGTCAGAGCAGGGAAGCTAACGTCCTTGTCATAATCGCTGTTGCCAAAGCCGTCGGTCTCGCTGTCTGCCTGCGTTGCAACGAGGTTGATGCCGAGATCGATCTTGGGCGTTCTCTCGCCCTTCGCGTGGTTGGCCTCGTTGCCAACCTCCTCGGGAATATAAAGCACGAGCGCAACGTAAGCCGCCTCGCCCTTTGCAAGGCGGGAGGTCTTGGTGTAGCCCTCGCGAAGTCCCTTCGCGCTGTCCTTCACGGCATCTCTTGCCGTGTTGCGATCGGCATACGCGGTCTCAACGCCTTCAACCGTGCCGATCTTAATAAATTGGGAAAGCTTGAAGATCTCGCCGTTTACGTTCACGGAAGAATCCTCGCTCTTGATCGCTACGTTGAGCATATACTTGAGCGCAAGCTCACCCGCGTTCGTAACGCGCAGGTAAACAACCTCGGTATACCCGGGCTCCCACTTCGCGTCCTTGAATACGTTCGTATTCTCGCGCACAGCTGCCCAGCTGCCGTTCTCCTTCATGTATTCAAGCTCAACGTCCAAATTGCCTGCTGTGATGGTGTTTCGGCCGCTTGAAACCGAATCCGTAAACCAAGCAAAGGTCGTTCCCAAAAGCATGGAAACGCAAAGCGTGAGCGCGATCGCGCTCGTCCATAGGGATTTGATCGTCTTGTTCAAAATGAATCCTCCTTTTTGATGGTCGTCTGTATTGTAACAGTGTTTTTGAAATACTAAGTAATAATAATGTAGTGCTTGGGCGAAAAAGCCAAAATCTTGCCTAAACAGCAATGAAAGCACACAAAGCCTTTCCCAACTCTGAAGAAAAGTATTTATGTGCTTTAATTGCCGCCCGATCCCCTTGCGAGGATCGGGAAACGCAAGTAAAAAACGGAATATTAGTTCTTGGGAACGTTGTGCAGAATTACGTCGGTGCTCATATCCGCTCCGAAGGTGTGCTGGATCTGAGTAACGATACGGTAATCGGAAGCATCGTTGGGGTTGATAAGACGAAGCTGGAGCGTGAAGACTTGGCCGTCAAGCTCGGTGCCTACGCCGCTCACACCGCACATGAAGTTTCCAACGACTGCGGCAACCTCTTTATACATCCACTGCATACCAACGGTACCAAGCATGGGAACGAACTCGTTTGCTTTCACGGTAAAGTCGCCGTTATGGAAGCCGATCCAACCCCACTCGCCGTAGCAGCCGCCGAGGAAGATCTGGTTTTGGCCGAGATCGGTATCAAGCGATACGTAGAAATCGCAGAACCAGTTAGCGAAGGGGCTGTCCTCAGCGCCTTCGGGTGCGGTAAAGGTGTAAACCGTCTCGAGCGTGGGATTTGCATCAATGGAGTAATCAGGGCCGAAGCCGCCTGCCTCGCCCCATTCGATGGTCGCATTTGCGCCACCCTCTGCATAGCTCTCCATAGGATCAAGACCTGCATTGGGCGTGGGAGTGCTATCGAATACCATGTTCGCGGGCATTTCGCTCGTCTTATAGATTACGTCAAAGGGGCTGAAGGAGGTGGTGTAGAAGGATACGTAACCATTGTTGTGGTTATAGCCGATGATATCCTCTTCGTCAACGGGGGATCCGTTGTGATAGATCTTGATATCTTCCTTTGCTACGTAAACGCCTGCATCCTCGATGCGAAGCTTTGCGATGATCTTCTCTCCGTTGCCGGCCTTGATGTTGGTCATCTCAACCTCGTAGGACTTAACGGTTTCGCCTGCCTGAACGGTGAAGTTGCCGGTACGTGCAGGAACCTCGTCAACCGTAGCTTTAACATCTGCGGTTTCGTCTGCAAGCGCGCCCTTAGGAACTTGGAAGGTTGCAACCTTCTGGTTGTGCTCGCCTCTTACCTCGAGGGTGATGTGATTCTCAAGTCCGGTAAGGATGTCGGTTCCGGTACCGGTCGTAGGAAGATCAGCGCCATCAGCGATCTGAGTAGCAACAACAGATACGCCAAGGTCGATGAAGGGAGCAACGGATCCGGGCATGGGGTTTGCTACGTTGTCAACGCTCGTAGGCATCCAGATAACAACAGCAACGTACTTTTCATCGGTAGTAGCTGCATTATCTGCGGGAGTAAGAGTGCCGGTAACGAAGCCGTCACCGTGGTTGTTGCCGATCAAAGAAGCGCGAAGCGTCTTTGCATCGGGGCAAGCGGCGATTGCGGCATCGCGATCTGCAAATGCGGCGGTCTTGCCGTCGACGTTCTCAATGATATCGAACATCAGGTAGTCGGAAAGCTTGAATCTCTCGCCGTTCACGTTCGTGCCTACAGTCTCGCCGGTGAGAGCAACGTTGAGGATGTACTTCAACGCAAGATTGCCGGCGTTGCTAACCTTGAGGTATGCAACCTCTGCGTGGCCGGGCTCCCACTTTGCGGTGGGATCAAAGATGTCGCTCTGACCCTTAACGGTCGTCCATTCGCCGTTCTTGAGGTAGTCGAGCTCGATGTCGAGGTTTCCTGCAACGATAGTATTCTTGTCGCTGGAAACAGAGTCGGTGAACCAGGCAAAGGTCGATCCGATCAGCATGCAGAAGCAAAGTGCCAATGCAAGAACGGAAAAGAGAAGTGCCTGCTTCGTGGTTCTTTTCTGGTTCATTTGTTTTCTCCTTTTTTTTATTTTTTTAAAACCAAAACCAAATTCAGCGGTGTATAGATGTGCCTATACCCCGAGTGTACTTTTATTATATCAAAAATACACGATTCCGTCAATTGTCAAATTTACCAAAAAAAAAAAAACAAAGTGCATTTTTTTTGGCAATTCTGTAAAATTTAAAAGTTAAATTATATTTTAAATATTTAGCGCCGAAAAAATGAAAATCGGGGAACTTTGACGGATCCCCGATTTTCATTTTAATTGTAATATATTTTGCAAAATGTTCCCTTGGGTATCTTCCGTGAAATGGCTTTTATCAAAAAACAAAAGGGACGTGATGCGTTACACCTCTCGTGCCGCGCCGCTTGCCTTGGCCGCTTCCTTCACCGCGGAGGCGACGGCTTTGCCGACGCGCTCGTCAAAGGCGTTCGGGATAATATAATCTGCCGAAAGCTCATTCTCCGAAACGAGCGAAGCGATGGCGTATGCGGCCGCGCGCTTCATTTCCTCGTTGATCTCCTTGGCTCTCGCATCCAATGCGCCGCGGAAAATGCCGGGGAATGCCAGCACGTTGTTGATCTGGTTGTTATAATCGCTGCGTCCCGTACCGATCACGGCGGCGCCGCCCTCCTTGGCAAGCTCGGGCATGATCTCGGGCGTGGGGTTCGCCATCGGGAAAACGATCGCGCCGGCGTTCATAGAGGCGATCATTTCCTTGGAAACGATACCGGGCGCGCTGACGCCGATGAAAACGTCCGCTCCCTTCATAGCATCCGCGAGCGTTCCGTCCAGCCTTGCCTCGTTGGTTTTTTCCGCAAGAGCCGCCTGCGGCGCGGTCATGCCCGCCTTGTCGATGCAAAGCGTGCCGATCCTGTCGCACACGATCATGTCGCGAACGCCCATGCCGAGCAGGAAATTCGCGATCGCAATACCCGCGCTGCCCGCACCGTTGATAACGACGCGCACCGCCCCGATCTCCTTTTTCACAACCTTGAGCGCGTTGATCAGCGCCGCGGCAAGCACGATCGCAGTGCCGTGCTGATCGTCGTGGAACACGGGAATATCGCAGATCTGCTTCAGTCTTTCCTCGATCTCAAAGCAGCGCGGCGCGGAAATATCCTCAAGATTGATACCGCCGAAGCTGCCCGAGAGCAGATAGATCGTGCGCACGAGCTCGTCCGTATCCTTGGATTTGATGCAAAGCGGAATGGCATCCACGTCGCCGAACGCTTTGAAGAGAAGCGCCTTTCCTTCCATAACGGGCATGCCCGCCACAGGGCCGATATCGCCGAGGCCGAGCACGGCCGTACCGTCCGTGATCACCGCAACGGTGTTCCATCTGCGCGTGAGCAGAAAGGATTTTTCCTCATCCTTTTGTATTTCCAGGCAGGGCTGTGCAACGCCGGGTGTATAGGCGAGCGAAAGATCCTCGCGCCCCTTGACCGCCACGCGCGCGTTCACCTCAATCTTGCCGCGCCATTCATAATGCTTTTTTAACGATTCCTCTGCGTAGTTCATGATATTCTCCTTAACTGTAGATTGTTGTTTCTGTTTCTTCTTCATCCGCGAGCGGCTCTTCTATGCTCGCTTCGTCTTTCTTATGAAAAAAAGAGGTCAGCTTGCTTTTGAACCCGCGCGCCGCATCGGCCGTGCGCGAGGGGATCGCGGCGATTCGTTCCTTCGCTCCCTTATAGGCCTCGATGCCGCCCTGCACCTTGCCGATCACAGAGCGCAGAAATTCGCTTTCCTCCACCGCCGCATCCACGATGCCCTCAACGTAGTTTTTCGCAAGAAAGGCAACGAGCTCGCCGAGGATCTGTATGAGAAGCGCCAGCACCGCGAAGATCAGAAGAATGGGGGAGAGTGCGGAGATCTCGCTCGGCTCTGTAATGTATAGGGAGTAAAGCGTGAGGGAAATTGCAACGATATGTACACAATACTTTGCATACCGTATCGAAATGCGCACGATTTTGTGCACCTTCACGTTTCTGAAATTCTTCGGCGTTTCCGTGAAAAGAAAGAAAATGAGTGCCGCCGCAGTCAGCGCGAGCAGCGTGGCGTACACGCCCGCAAAGCCAAAGGAAAGCGCCAAAGCGAGGATGTAGTAGACGACGAAAAAGCATTGCGTGATGAGGGTTGCATAGTATCCGAAGACCTTGGCATCCGAGATGAGGCGTTTTGCCTCTGTGATCGTTTTTGTGAACATGAAAAGCCCTCCTTAATGATCAAAAAGGATTCTTTCCACCTCGGCGCAGATCGCGTGATACGCGGGCAGATGCAACTGCTGCACCTTATAGGTCTCCGTTTCGGGCACGGTGAGAGTCACGTCTGCGATCTCCTTTAAAAGACCGCCCTTCTCGCCGGTCATAGCCAGCGTTTTCAGTCCCATAGCCCTTGCCACCTTGAGTGCCGCCGCAACGTTTTTCGCGTTGCCCGAGGTGGAGATGCCGAGCACGACGTCGTTTTTCTGCCCGAGCGCAAGCACGGCCTGTGCGTAGCTCAATGCGGGGTCCACGTCGTTTGCAAATGCGGAGCCGAGCGCGGAAAGCGAGGTGAGCGGAACGGCGCCGATGCCTCTTTGCAGCTTCGCGCGAAGCTCGTCCTCAAGTCCCATAAGCGTGTCTGCGGGAAGCGGTCTTTTGGAAAGAAAGCCCTTCAGAAGCCCGCCCGAGATATGCTCGCAGTCTGCCGCGCTGCCGCCGTTGCCGCAGAGAAGAAGCTTGCCGCCGTTTTCATGCATGCAAACGATGGCCGCCGTGATCTGTTCCATGGCCGCCTTGCAGGGAAGGAGCACGGGATTTTCGCTTATGATTTTGTCGATCTGATTCATTGTTTCGTCCTTTCTAACGTATACGTTGCGACGGCAAGTGCCGCCATATCGCCGATGCTCTCCGTGAGCGCGGGCGCGTCGAGGGTAACGCAGGCAAGTGCCATCGGATGCACCTCGCGGCGCATCACCTTGAGCGCTCCCTCCTCCAAAAGATCGCGGCATCTTCCGAAAATACTGCCGATCAGAATTTTTTCGGGATTCAGAAGATCGCAGAGGATGGAAAGTCCCTCGCCGAGTTTCTCGGCGCAGATGTCAAATACCTCCCTTGCGCATCGGTCGCTTGCGCGCGCCGCATCCGCCATGTCCGCCACGGTGAAGGCTGCCGCATCTCCGTTTTTTATAAAGGAAGGCGTTTCTCCGCGCTGTAAATATTCTCTCGCCTTGCCTCTTCCCAGCTCGGCGAGTCCGCCGCCGGAGCAGAAGCCCTCGAAAGAGCCGCATTTTCCGTAGCCCGAAGGGCCGAAGGGAGCGAGCCGCACGTGGCCGACCTCGCCCGCCATGCCGCTCGTTCCGCTGTAAAGCGCGCCGTTCAGGATAAAGCCTGCGCCAAGCCCCGTGCCGAAGGTCATAAACACCATGTTTTCACAGCCCTTGCCCGCGCCGAATTTCCATTCGGCCAGAGCGCCCGCGTTCGCATCGTTGCAGATCGCCGTCGGCTTTCCGAAGCGCTCCTTTAGCATGGAAACGATCTCAATATGATCCCATCCGGGAAGGTTGGGGGGCGAGAGGATGATGCCGCGCTTTTCGTCCAGCGGTCCGCCGCAGCTGATGCCGATCGCATCGACCTCGGATGCGCCGAGCCTTTCCGCGGCCGCAAAAATATTTTCCAGTGTTTCCTTGCAATCGGTGGTGGCAAAGCGCTCCTTTTTCAGCACCCGTCCCGCCGCATCGCCGACAACGACGGCGCATTTCGTGCCGCCGATATCAATTCCCATCAGCATAAAAAAGACCTCCAAGCCTTTGCGAAAAGCTGAAGCGCGCCGAGATAGCTCCGCAGAGGCTTTTCGCCCATCGCGCCTTTTTATTCGCAAAAAATGTAAGAATATTATAGCACGCCGTAAGGGAAAAATCAAGTGCCTTTCTTCCGAGCCTCTGATTTGTGAAAAATGAATGATTTTTGCGGCGTTTTTTTAACTTCTAAAGAAAAAATATCAAAAAAATCCAAGTGAATGTTAAAATCAGCCCTTGAAATCCAAAGCGCCGTGAGATATAATTGTTGTAGAAATAAAAAACGAGGTGTACTCTTATGGAAAATAAGCTTGCATATTTCGGCGGCGAGCCCGTCATTCGTGAAAAAGCACCCGAGGCGCTCTTTCGCTGGCCGATCATCACCGAGGAGGATGAGGCCGCCGCGCTGGAGGTCATCCGATCGAACAACTTCTCCGGTATTGATATCACTGAAAAATTTCAGGATGAGTTTGCCGCGTGGCTCGGCGTGAAGCACGCCGTCGCGTTCTGCAACGGAACGCTTTCGCTCGCGGCCTGTATGTTTGCCATCGGCCTTGGCGCGGGGGACGAGATCATTTGCCCCACGAAGACCTATTGGGGCTCGATCGCGCAGACCGTGACCTTCGGAGCAACCCCCGTTTTCTGTAATATTGACGACAATCTTTCGATCGATCCCTCGGATATCGAGCGTTGCATCACCGATAAGACCAAGGCGATCCTGGTCGTGCATTACCTCGCGTATCCTGCGGATATGGATGCGATCATGGCGATCGCGAAAAAGCATGACCTCCGCGTGATCGAGGACGTTTCGCACGCGCAGGGCGGCTATTATAAGGGCAAGCGCCTCGGCACGTTCGGTGACGTTGCGGGCATGTCCCTCATGAGCGGAAAGTCCTTCGCCGCGGGCGAGCTCGGCATTCTCGTAACGAACGATCGCGTTTGCTACGAGCGCTCTCTCGCTTATGCGCATTACGAAAGAAATAACAAAAGCTATATCACCGAGTCCACCGAGCTTCATCCCTTCTCGGGCATTGCGCTCGGCGGCGTAAAGGGAAGAGCCAACCAGCTTTGCTCCGCGATGGCGCGCGTACAGCTGAAGTATTATGACGAGCGCTGCAAGGAGATCCGCCGCGCGATGAACTATTTCTGGGATCTTCTCGCGGGCGTTCCGGGTCTGCACGCGATCCGCGTGGATGAATCCGAGGGCTCAACCATGGCGGGCTGGTACTGTCCGCACGGCCGTTATTTCCCCGAGGAGCTTGGCGGTCTTTCGGTCGGCAAGTTCTGCGAGGCGGTGCGCGCCGAGCTTGGCGGTGATACCTGCTGGGCGGGCGGTAACTACTGCTTGCATACGCACGAGTCCTTCCATAGCTTTGATTTCAACCATCTCGGCCGTCCCACCCGTATGGCGTATTCCGACCGAGATATGGTGGCAATGGATAAGCTTTGCGATCCCTCGCTCGAAAAGTATTGCTTCTCGATTCCGTGGTTCAAGCATTTTGATAAGGAATGGATCGAGCGATACGCCGCGGCGTATCGCAAGGTAGCCGAAGGCTATAAGGAGCTTTTAGAGGT
>JAZQTA010000109.1:0-2965 GCA_045630385.1 Eubacteriales bacterium
CCTGCGGTGCAATAATGCGTTTTTCCGTCGATCAGCATGGATTGCTCGTTGTGAAGATGCCCCCCGAAGGTTGCGATCACGAGCGGATGGTGCAAAAGAAGATCGATCATTTCGTGGCTTACCTTGTAATCCTCGGCCGTAAGCATCACGTTTTCATGGTAGGGCTCTTTTTTCATAAGCAACGCATCCCAGATCGGATCGTGCATAAAAACGACCGTCGGAAGCCCCTTTTCAAGCTCTTTTTTAAAGCCCTCCACCGTGGCGCGGTTGAAGTAATCGAGCGAATTATCCGCGCAAACGACGTTCAAGCCACCGATGACTCTGCTTGAAATATCCAGATTATACCCCTCAAAATCCTTGACGAGCTTTTTGCGGATATCCTTATAGTACCCGTCCGGCTCTTCCATGGTGCGGACGAACTGCTTCTGATGCTCGTGCCCTCCCGGCGTGAACATCATATCGTGCCCGGCAGAAATGGCGCGCAGCTCCGCTAAGCATCCGTGCGTGTTCAGGTCGATCGTGTCACCCGTATTGATCAGAAGCCAGCCCTTTTCCTCGGAAAGCGCGATCGCCTCCTTAAAATATTCGGCAGGCGCTTTGCAGCCCTCCACCTGAAAGGTGTTTTTGCGCTCCTTCATGAACTCGTGAAACAGCGCGGGGTCCTCGCCATCCGCCCTTGTCAAATGCACGTCGGTAATATGTAAAAGCTTCACAGGCTTCTCGAGCCCTATATTCAACGTTGTTTTCGTGATGTTTTTCATGATACAAAGCTCCGTGAATATTGATTACTTCCATTATATCAGCAATCGCTCAAGTTGTCAATAAAAACGGAAGAAGAAACCAATGCATAACAGCGAAACGATCGCTTTTACAGACCATCCTTACCGATATGAACGGTACTCTGCGCTTGCGTTTTATTGAAGCGAAGCACTTTTTTGATCACCCTACCGTTGTCATTCATGCAAACCTCATAATCCCCATAGAAGCCATTGAAAGCAATTCGGCCTTGGCGATCGGTTTTACCCACGAGATTCGTTCTCCACTCATGATTTACAAGCGCATCCAATGCCTTGAAGGCTTTTTTCTCCGTGCCGTCAAAGGCGAGCAAGCCGCCTCTGTAGGTGTTTTCGCCGGCACTCATATCTCCGGGCGTTGCTCCATAAGCATATCCGTCGATTAAGTTCCAATAAATGATCGCCTCCATCCCCTCAATTCCAAACCAAAGGGAATACAGGCATTTCAGCAGCTGTGCCTGCATATCCTCATCTACCTTTCCGTCACTGGCGGAAGGAATTGTCACCTCCGTAACGGACAACGGCAAGCCAAGCTTACCGTATTTTTCAAAAAACGACCACAAATTATACGGATCCAGCCCTTCCTTTGCGCTCCACATCACGTGCCCCTGCACACCAATACCGTCGATCGGAACGCCGTTTTTGATATTTTCTTCAATCAAATCATAGTACGGTGACGTGCCGTTTAAGTGGTGATCCCAAACATTATTGCCCTCGTTGATGATCAATTTGTTGTTTTTAAAATACTTACGCGCCGTTACAAACGACCATTCCACGTCTTTTCTTAACGGTGTTTCCCACGTCTTTTTTTGCAGGATCTCGTTCATCACCTCGAAATCATGGATCTCGTCTGCGTAACGCGCCGCGATCCTCTGCATACGCAGCTCTAGTTCCGCCTTATACTCGGAGAGCTCCAGCGCCTTTGCCCAATCGGGAATGAAGGGCTCGTAGTTGAGGCAATGCCCCTTCGGCTCGATACCGTTCTCTTTACAAAACTCCATCAGCCTATCGATCGAAGGTCTCCTGTAGACCTTCGGGCTGCTTTTATCAAACCGCGGCTTACCGCGCTCCGGCTCTAACGTATTCCAATAAAACGGAAGCGTGGCAATATTGAAAACCTTAGCAAAACTTTCCCTATACCTTCTGTTTTTCTCATCGGTTTCCAGCTCATCCACCATAAAGCAGTTCGCTCCAAATTTAAAGCTGTGCGCGATCTGCTTGATCTCAACCGTCTTCCCAACGATCGGCTTACCCGTAGCATCGACAAAAGCGATCTCAAAATCTCCGCAGCGATTGACACGGATATTCTCCTTGATTTTTTCGGAAACCTCAGGCTTATGATATAATTTCAAGATGTTTTCCATAATTACCTCCTCGGTATGATGCGTTTTCACGTTTTATGATATCATAAGAGAAACACCGCAGTCAATACATTTTTTACGAAGTTTATCCGCTTTTTTGCGTTTTCGGGCGTGAACGCTCCCACCTTTCATTTTTGCCGATATGCAAGCCGCACGGCTCCGTCGGATTTCTTTTTCTTAGTATACATTTTTTCTTCCAAAATTTTATATCAATATCAACGGCGTAGCTCTTCGTATTGACAACGGGATTCGTTCTCCGCCCAAATGTCTTGACTTGACAAATTTTTTATGTTGCTATTTATCATATCAAACAAAAATCAACACCTTCAGATGAATGCGCGCGATTTTTAAGATGCAACGGTGAAAGGTGTTTTTTACCCCTAAAAACACAAAAAGTCCCCGAAATCGAGGACTTTTCGTGTACCTCCATGGACTCGACTCGCGGCGCGGATCTACGCAAGAGATGCAGAGCATCTCTGATGCGTGTGCTCCGCAAACGTCACGCCCGGTCGGCTGCGGTCGCGGACGTCCACCGGAAGTCCGCTCTGTGCCGCAGCTCCTTCGAGTCCTCGGAGGGCAAAAATAAAAACAGACCACATGAAGTGGTCTGCTTTCTTTTTGAGCTCATAGTACAAAAATGCAACTCGTAAAATCACGGCGAAGCCCTGTATGAAATCCGCAGCTTGTCTGCGGTATGGAATCAACACGAAGTGTTGAATGTAATCAATCCGAAGGAGGATACACGCTGACGCGTGATAATCAAGCGAAGCGAGTCGGCAAGCTTGCTTGTCAGCGAGCGAGTGCAGATTG
>JAZQTA010000110.1:0-5876 GCA_045630385.1 Eubacteriales bacterium
CAATGCCGACAGCCCCGTTCCCTATTTCCCGCAGGTTTCGTGCGGATGGGATAATAACCCGCGCTTCAAAGCGCTGAAAACCGTGCAGCTCGAGGGGGCAGATCCCGCACTTTTCAAAAAGGCTCTTAAAAACGCAAAGGATTTTTTGGACAGGCATCCCGACCGCACGCCGCTCATAACGGTCAACAGCTGGAACGAGTGGACAGAGGGCAGCTATCTTGAGCCGGACGATCTTTTTGGCTACGGGTATCTCGATGCAGTAAAGGAGGTTTTCGGATAACACCGCCTCAAAAAATGCAATCGGCATATCGGAAGAATACGGCAAAAGGAGAGAAAACATGATTTTCCCTATCCCCAAACTATACGAGCCAAAGGACGGCATTTATACCTTCAAAAAAGCGCCTTGTGATAGCGATCTTTACACCTTTTATCGGAACTGCCTTGCATCGGGAGAGATCGCCTTTACAAAGCGAGCCTCACTCATGGGTGAGGCCTATACAGTAGAGATCGGCGAGGGCGGCATCGCGATCGCATCCTCCTGTGAAGCGGGTGCTTTCCGCGCCGTGACTTCGCTCTTTCACCTCTATAAACGGCAAAAAGGCAAACTAAGATTTGCAAAAATAGAGGATCACCCGGACTTTGAACGGCGCGCTTATATGCTGGACATCAGCCGATGCCGCATGCCGAAGCCGAAAACGATCAAGCAATTGATCGATCTTTTAGCGCTCCTCAAATACAACGAGCTTCAGCTTTACATGGAAAATTTCTGCTTCAAATATCCCTTATTCCCCGAGGTGACCGAGGGCTTTGAATGCCTGACACCCGAGGACATAAGAGAGCTCGAGGCGTATTGCAAGGCTCGCTTTATCGACCTCGTTCCCAACCAGAACTGCTTCGGGCACATGGGCACTTGGCTCGAAAGAGAGGAATACAAGCACCTTGAGGTTACGGACGGCAAGGAAAGAACCTATACCATAAATCCCCTTCTTCCCGAATCGAACGCGCTTGTGGACAAGATCTTCGATTCCCTGCTTCCCTATTTTTCATCGGAATACGTCAACATCGGATTGGACGAAGCTTACGGACTCGGCAGATTTCAGCTCGAGGAATATTGCAAAAAATACGGCAAGGACACGCTCTTTATGGAGAACCTCAACCGTATTGCGGATTACGTTTTCACCCATCACGGCAAAAGGGTGCAGTTCTGGTCGGATATGATCCGAAGCAACCCCGCCGCCTTTGCAAAAATGCCCGAGGGAGCGGTCGTTCTCGAATGGGGCTACGAGCTCATGAGCGAGCGAAAAATGGAACAGCATTGCCGCGATCTTCACGATATGGGAGCGGCCTTCTACGTTTGCCCCTCCTGCAACACGCATTTCAGCCTGACGGGACGATTTGAGGTTTCGGCATACAACATCCGCACGAGCGCGGAGCTTGGCCGGATATACGGCGCGAAGGGATGCATGCTGACCGATTGGAGCATGGACTCGGAGGGGCATCCCCATTTCCCGATCTGGAGCTATCTGCCGATCGCACTCGGCGGTATGTATTTTTGGAACGTGGAAGAGGAGCAGAAGGGGCGCATCATGGAGACCTATTTTGAGAGATTGTCCCGCGATTTTCTGGACTTTTTCGTCTTTGAAAACCAAAAGGTATCCGAGCATATACAGCGGCTCGCAAACTACCATCTGCTTGAACCCGAGCGCGTGCGCCTCGGAACGATGTGCGGCATGACGCTCTGGCAAGACGTCGATAAAACAGGCTACGGCGCATATTTCGATCTCAAGGATTGCGGGGACGACTTCTATTTTGACAACGTGATCCGTTATATCAACGAGGTAAAAACGGCCGTAACTGCGCTCTCCCTCGACGAATGCTACAAGGCGCAGATCGCACTCGGCGCACATACCGTGATCCTGGCGGCAGAGCTCTGCAAGCTCCGCATGCACGGCACGGTCGATGCCGAGAAAGCGAAAGACCTGATCGCCCTGACCGATCGGATCCACGGCGCATTCAAGGCGCTTTGGAACGAGATGAATTACGAAAAGGGCGCGGAGTGCTTCCTTGGCGTATTGGATAAACGGAAAAAGGATCTTTTAAATTTTATACACTAAAAAGGCGGAGGGTAGCTCAAGTTCAAAAAAACTTGAGCTACCCTCAAATGCGCCAAGGGGATAGGGGGATTTTGAGCGAAAATTCGGGTTCTCCCGACTGAGAGGCGTATAAAAATACGCCGAGGGAGGGAAACGCGAATAGAAAATGACTTTTTTTGTGGAGAAATTCGCAGAATTTTCGCCTTTGATACCATATTTTCAGCTCATTTATTGTTTTTTAAAGCTTTTTCATGATTTTTCGGTCATTTTCGTTTGCGCCGAAATGCGCCATCCCCCACGCGAATTTAAGAAGGCTTGCGCGTGCTCGCGCCCGACGATACGTACTGCTTCGGCGCACAGCCCGTGATTTTCTTGAAATTTCTGTAAAAGGTGGAAAAATCGTTATATCCGACAAGGCCGTATATGCCCGTGATCTTATATCCCTTTTCCATGTAACGAATGGCGGCGCGGATGCGACAGCCGTGCAGATATTTATGAAACATTTGCCCCGTGTGCGCGAGAAAAGCCTTGCAGAAAAAGCTTTGCGACATCCCGCAAGCCTTTGCCATTTCCGAAACCGTGATCTCGCCGGAAAAGTTTTCCTCGATATACGCGGCGCAATGCGCGATGCGCGCCGCCGTTTCATCCTCGCCCGTTTCACGCGGCATACGGTCGGCATAGCTTCTTGCAAGCACCGTGACGAGAGCCAGCACGTACGCGCGAATGACTTCGCCAAATCCAAGCCGTTCCCCCGAAAATTCAAGATAGATCTTATCGAGAAGATCTCTTATAAGCATAGAACTCTCTTCCGATATTTCCGCCTTGGAAAAAAGCGCGTGTACCGAGGGAAGCGCTTTCAAAAAGCTCGCCGCAAATCGGTTCTGATCGCTTACCTCGCCAAAAATATCGGGCATGAAGGAAACGGTATACACCTCCGCTTCTTCCGGTGCGCGGATGGAATGCACCTCACCCGGCGGTATCAAAAAGAGATCTCCCGCAGAAAGCGCGGCCTCCCCATGCGCCGTGGAATGAAGAAGGCTTCCCTGCAAAACGCAATACAGCTGATAATAGCTATGGTTATGCGGCTTTCGCGCCTCCTCGGTGCAGGCGATGCGTTGCACGTGGATGCCCTGCACCGCGTTTTTGTAGTAACTTAAAACGAACCTTTTATAATCCATTTTTCGCCTCCGTGACAATCTATTCGCATTTTATCACATTCATGCATTTTTTGCAATATAAAAAACGTTTTTTGCAAACTTTTTTAAGTTTTTTCATGCTATAATAGATATGTAAAGCATAAAAAACGCAATCTGCGCCACCCCTCGGCGATTGCAAAAAGGAGAAAAAATGAGTTCAAAATATATTGAAGAAAAAACAGCACAGCTGAAGACGCAGGTCTTCGCACAAACCAAACAAGCGGATTTTGAAGGCTTCTGGAAGGATGCGGTCACGGAGCTTCGAAAAAAAGAGATCGTGATCCAAAGAGACACGCTTTCACTCCCCTACGATAAGAGCTTTGATTCCTACGAGATCACCTTCAATACGCACGACGATACCTGGGTGCACGCTTATTTTTCCTGTCCGAAGCATAAAGAGGGCGAGAAGCTTCCCTGCGTCGCATATTTCCACGGGGGCTCGGGCTACAAAACAATTCATCCCGAGATTCTTGCCACCGGTGTTTGCTGCTTTGCGATCGACGTGCGATCCCAAGGCGGCACAACGGTGGATATGGCCGAATACCGAAGCGGCGACCGCATGGGCGGTCTTATGTCCCGCGGTGTCCTTGACAAAAACAATTTCTACATGAAAAACATCTATCTCGACGCCGTGCGCACCATGGACGTGATCGCAGCCCTGCCCGAGGTGGATCCCTCGCGCATCGTTACCTACGGTATAAGCCAGGGCGGCGCGCTTTCCATCGCGGCATCCGCTTTGAGCGGCCGATCGAAAAAATGCTATTCTCTTGTTACAAGCTATTGCTGTCTTCAGCAAAGGACCGAAAGCGGCAGCGGCGTTTTCGAAGCCACGCACGCCTTTTTGCGCAACTACCCCGAGCATACCGACACCGTGATGGAAACGCTTTCCTATTTTGATATTATCAATATGGTATCGCTCCTGAAGGTGCCCGTTTCCTTCTGCCTTGCGCTTTCCGACAAAATTTGCTTGCCGCCTTACGTTTATTCGGCGTACCACCACGCAAATTGCGAAAAGGATATCAAAATGTATCCCTTCACCCCGCACGATCCCGCACGGGATTACGTTTATTTTGCCCATAACGAATTTGCCGCGCTTTGATCGGCAAAGAGAAAACCTCTGCACATTTCGTGCAGAGGTTTTTGGTTTTATCGGTTTAAAAAAACGCTTTCGGTCCTTTGCTGCTATTCTTATTTCAGATAAAAGACCTCGTCAAGATGCGGCTGTGCGCCCGTGACGGGATCGAGGGGCATCACCATGACGTCCTTCATATACTCGTTCCACTTATCCACGATGGGGCTCTCTGCCTGCACGCGTGCCGCGTACTCGATCCCCTTCTCACACTCGTAATAGCCAAAGAGCTCGTTGCCCACGTTCCAGATCGAATAGTTAGAGATTCCCGCAGACTTCAAAAGCTCCTTCATCTCAGGCCAGATCTCATCATGACGACGAATGTACTCCTCTTTTTTGCCATCCAGCAGAATGGCTTTCCATGCATAGCGTTCCATATATATCTCCTTTATGAAAATAATTATTTACTTTTCTTCGGTTTTCTTTTCAAAATGCAGAAGGCGCATATCGCCCTCCTCCATCCACATATCAACGAAGCGATCGTTGACGGTGACGCTCTCGCCCGTCATAAAATCCTTTGCCAAAAGATCCGCCTCGGGAAGGCAGATGCGGCGATAGCCCTTCGCCTTTGCACAAAGACCGACGTACTCGCCGCCTGCGAGCACAACGTCTCCCGTGCGGTTATAAAGATGCACGCCCGCAAGAAGCGCGATATGACGAAGAAGCTCCGGCGGCAGGCCGTGCACCAAGGAAAGAACGCTGTGATGATCCTCATACTGCTTCCAGAGCACGGCGGCAGAGCCATCCTCGAAGCGCGAAAGCACGTATCCCTCTTCACGCAGAAGCGACGGCGTCGGCATTGCGAGGCTCGGATAGCTTACATCCCCAAAGCTTGCCTTCTGTGGCTCGCGCTTTTGCGAAACCGATACCGAGAAATCGCAAAGCGCCTCGCTGTATGCACCGCTGTATCCGATAAAGAGAAGCGTTTTTCCATCTCTTTTCAGCTTTTCCTTCACAGCGGCGATCTCCCTCTCCGAGGGATCCGAGGACGCAAGGAAGATGATCAGGCGATATTGATCCGCAGGGAATGCGGGATCTGCGATATCGGACAAAAGATAGTTATCATACGGGAAGCCCGCAAGCTCCATATTGCGAAGAAGCTCGCCGTTGGCTCGGTGCACGCGCTTATCGAGCGAGGTGTATTTATGACCGCGCTCGTCCACAACGAGGGCAACCTCCGTGGGAAAGAGCTCCTTTTTCTGCTCGGCAAGAAGCGGAATGCTTCTTCTTATGACGGCAAGCATTTCGGGCGCGGCAAACCAGCCGCCGAACATATCGAACCACCATATACCGACGTTGGCGGTCGCAATGCGAGCGAGCGCAAGCGTCATCCTATCAACGCTCGCCTTCATGGTTGCAGGGCCGTGCCAAACGGCGCTGTCATAATAATCGTTATCCGGCATGGCGTGCGCAAGATTTTTCCCCATGCCCGTGGTCAGGCAGGTGCGTATATCTCCC
>JAZQTA010000111.1:0-10588 GCA_045630385.1 Eubacteriales bacterium
GGTGCATTGTGTTATAATGAAAAACAGTTCTGCAATATTTTAAAAAATAGAAATTTGTTCCGAAAGAGGTGCCTTAAATGAAATTTTTTAATATCCAATTTTACAAATTATAAAAATATATTGTTAAGTGAAAACAAAGGAGATAAGATGAAAAAGAATATTTTAACAATTTTATTGTCGTTGTGTTTAGCGATTTCGCTACTGCTTACATCTTGTGATAGAATACAAAATCAACAAGGAGAGAAGGGCGAGCCCGGTCAAAACGGAACAAAAGTTACAATAGGCGAAAATGGCAACTGGTTTTTAGATGGCATAGATACTGGGATAAAAGCCTCGGGAGAATGTGATTGTAATTGCAGTGAAAATGAGAAACCTCAAGAAACGCGCGTTGGGGTGATGTTCAGCGACGCGCACGAATGCCTTGTCGAAGAGCCGTTTTCTACTGTTCCGACCACGTATGAAGCTTGGATCAAATGCCCGAAAAATTACTCGGATAGAGCGGGGGTGATTTTCGGTAATTACGACGACGTAGCTAATCAAATCGAAGCTTATTTTAGCTTTGAAATTTATACAAACGGAAATCCGCGACTTTACTTTAAGGATGTAGGGAAAGATGGAGAGAGTGTAATTTTTGATAAAGTAAACGCGTGTACGGGAGAGTGGTTGCATCTTACGATCATCAATGATTATGACAACGATAAATCGTATTGTTATATTGACGGTGAATTGATGCAAGAAAAAAGCGCAGTTAAACCCATTGAAACGATAAGTTCTGCTATGGTAGGAAACGATTTCCGTACTAGTTCGAAGAGAAGTTTTAAAGGTGAGATTCATTCTATTGCATTATATGGCGATATTCGTACGCCGGAAGAAATCCAAGAAGATAAGAAAACGTATGGTCAAGACGGAATGCTTGCGGGGTGGGAGTTTTGCGCAATCCCCGCGGACGGAAAAATTGTCGATTTAAGTGGAAACGGTCACTACGTGCAATGGATTTGGATTACAGAGAAAGCTCCTGTAGAAGATTTTGCATATTCGTTTGTTGTAGTAGGTGATACGCAAAGCGTTAACATTTACGATCCCAATAATTTTTCTACTATTTATGATTGGATAATAGAGAACAAAGAGGACAAAAAGATAGAGTATGTAATAGGCCTTGGCGATATTACAGATAAGGACCAAGTTGAAGAATGGAATCGTGCCTCAGCGGCTTTTGAGAAATTAGATAAGGAGGGAATAGGGTATTCGCTTGTAAGAGGAAACCATGATTCTTCCGCAAGATTCAACGCTACGTTTAATAAACAATCATATACTCAGAGCTTTGACGGGCAGTATGGAACTACATTGGAAAGTACGTATCGTAAAATTGAAGTTTGCGGGATAAAATATTTGATTTTTACGTTAGATTTTGGCGCAACGGATAACATTTTGAATTGGGCGAGCGAAATTATTGAAAACCACCCGGATTATAATGTAATTATTACTACGCATGCCTATCTTTATCGTGACGGAACTACGATAGACAAAAACGACATAGCACCTCCTACAAAATATAATGCGTCAAACAATAACGGTGATGAAATTTGGAATAAATTGGTCAGCAAACACAAAAATATCGTTTTAGTACTAAGCGGGCACGACCCCCACCCACGTGTGGTATGTACGCAAACGGCCGGGGAAAACGGAAACATCGTAACACAAATTCTTTCTGATCATCAATACGTTGATAGAGATATGTATAAAGCGGGAATGGATACTACAGGTATGGTTACATTGTTGCATTTTTCTGCGGATGGCACAAGGGTTGTAGTGGAAACCTATTCTACTGTATACGGTATGTATTACGGACATTATAATCAATTTGAATTTACGTTAAACGTAATTAAATAAATGCTTTCAGACAGCATTTTGAGGCAGTTTTAGCTTCTGAATTAATACGCCATGTTCGGGTTATTTAACTGAAGCATGGCGTTTTTTATGGCAAAGAACCATCGACAATAGCGCACCTTTGATAAGATATTTTATAAGCGTGTTATATGTGTTATATGCATTGCTTTTTCTGTTGACAACGCGAGGGTTTTGTGATATAATTTACTGAAATTGAATTCTATTATAATACAATTTGACGGAAACTTATTCTACCGAAGGAGTCTTAAAATGATAATTGCGCAAATACATAATATGTTTGAAAATCTCACGCAAACGGAACAAAGAATTGCTTCTTATATTTTAAAATTTCCCGAAAGAAGTGCAAATATGACTGCAAAGCAGCTTGCCGATGCGTGCGAAACAGTTCCGTCCGCCGTGAACCGATTTTGTAAATCCATCGGCGTGGATAACTTTGCGAAGCTGAAGATCGCGTTAGCGACGTCGGTCGCGCGAGACGAGGGAAAAAGGAGCGATCTTCCTTTCGATAAGGAGGACGATGAAGCAAAAATTTTCGGCAAGGTCTTCGCCTCCGGTATCAACACGATCAAGCAGACCTATCAAATGCTTGATTTTTCGAATATCAGGGAAATGGCGAAAAGGCTCGTATCCGCGCGGCGTATATTTATTTTCGGCGTAGGAACGTCATCGGTCATTGCGGCGGATGCGGCGTATCGGCTGTCACAGCTGGATATTCAGGCGTATGCATATACGGATATTCTTCAAATGGGCGTCATGGCCAAAAACATGAAGGAGGGTGACGTTGCTTTGGGGATCTCTCATAGCGGTATGACGAGAGCCGTGGTTGACACCATGCGCGCCGCCAAGCAAGCGGGCGCTATGACGGTGGCGCTGACCAGCTTTGAAAAAAGCCTTTTATATAAGGAAAGCGATTATTCGATCTGCGTGTATGCGGATGAAAAAAATTATCCGGTGGAGGCGGTTTCCGCAAGAGTGGCGCATCTTTGCGTGATCGATGCGCTGATGCTGACTGCCGCATCCCTCGATTACGATGCTTCGATCAAGCATATTTCCTTGCGAAACGAGGCACTGGACAATATCAGATATTAAGAGAGGAATAGAATTTATGAAAAACAAGGTGATTTTGATTTCCATTGACGGCATGCGCCCCGATGGGCTGAAGGCGTGCGGCAATCCGTACGTGAAGGAGCTGGAGAAGCTTTGCTATTATACGTATAGCGGCGCTTCTATGGACCCGTCGGTGACGTTTCCGTGCCACTTTTCCATGGCGCATTCGGTAACGCCGCAAAGGCACGGCATTTTGTCGAACACCTACGTTCCGCAGGTGCGCCCCGTGAAGGGAATTTTTGAGAAGGCGGATGCGGCAGGTGCTCGTTGCGCAATGTTTTACGGCTGGGAGCCTCTGCGCGATATTTGCCTGCCGGGATCCTTGCAATTCGCAACCTATATAAACGCATACGCATACGAAAGCAGCGATACCGTTCTGACCGATGCCTGCGAAAAGCTGTTGACCGAGCAGGCGATCGATTTTGCCTTTTTATACATGGTGGAGACCGATGAAAAGGGCGGCCATGACAACGGCTGGATGAGCGAGGAATATCTGCGTAGGATCTCTGTTGCGATCGATAACGTAAAGCGGATCGTCGAAAAATTCGGAGACGAATATTCGATCATCGTAATGGCGGATCACGGAGGGCACGAGCGCTCTCACGGCACGACCGCGCCCGAGGATATGACCGTTCCGCTCTTCTTCTACGGAAAGGATTTTCCCAAGGGCAAGGTCATAGAGGAGAATATTTCGCTTCTTGAGATCGCGCCGACGATCGCGGCACTTTTGGGGCTTCCCGCAGAGCACGAGTGGGAAGGTCGATCCTTGATATGAGGTGATGCGCATGACCCTCTTTTTATCTACCTTAAATCAAATGGGCGTGCTTGCCCTGTTTATGATCATCGGCTTCGTCGTGGCGAAGCTCGGCATTGTGGATAAGGGCGCGACGGCGCTTTTATCCAAGCTGGAAAATAACGTATTTTTGCCCGCGTTGGTGCTCTATACCTTTATGGCAAACCTGAACGCGGCCTCGCTTTCGCAATCCTGGAAGCTGCTTCTGTTTTCCTTGATCGCGGAGCTTATCATTATCCCGATCGCGATCACCTCGGCAAGGCTCGCCTCGAAGGATGGATTTATCCGCCGTATGTATACCTACGGACTGTCCTTTGCGAATTTCGGCTTTATGGGAAATGCGGTGGTGCAGGCTCTGTTTTCACCCGCCTTTTACCAGTCGTACGTGATCTTCACGCTTCCGCTGTGGACGCTGATCTACGTCTGGGGCATTCCCGGGCTTTTGATCGAGCGCGAGGCGAATGCCGAAGAGAAGCGCGGCGCACTTTCCGAGGCTCTGCGATTTTTCCGCTCCCCTATGTTCATTGCGCTTTTGATCGGCGCGGTGGCAGGTGTCACGGGGCTTGGCGAAATTTTGCTCTCGATGAACGGCGGGAAGGGAATCTTTGTCACGCAGGTCGTAAAGATTTGCGGCGACTGTATGTCTCCGATCGCCATGATGATGACGGGTATCACCTTCGCCTTTATCGACATCAAGCGGATCTTGTCCGATATCAGCATTTACGCCGTGACGGCGCTTCGCCTGATCGCGTATCCCTTGGTGTTCGGCGGAATTGCGGTTCTTTTGCAGCGCTACGTGATCCCCTTTGACAGCACGGTGCTGAATTGCTTTATTATATCGATCGCTATGCCCCTCGGCCTGAATACCATCGTTGTCCCGGCCGCTTACGGAAGGGATACCTCCGTGCCTGCCGGCATGGCCCTGATCTCGCACGCGCTGTCGATCGTCACGATCCCGCTTATCATGATGATCTTCGGCATTGGTTAAGTATCTATCATAACGGTTGCGGAAAAATGTAAAGAGAGATTGGTTGAATAATTCGGAAAATCGGGTATAATAATATTGTAAAAGGATGCCGCGCGGAAGCGTTCGCACCGCTTTTTATAGTCGTTTTTCCAAATAAAATAATCGAAAATGCCTTTACAAATCATGGAATAAGTGATATACTATGTGATAGATAAAAAATCCAACGAAGGAGAATCAATATGAAACTGATTATTAAAGACAACTATGATGCCATGAGCGAATGGGCCGCAAATCACATTGCAAACGCGATCAACGCTCACAAGGAAAACCGTCCGTTCGTGCTTGGCTTGCCCACCGGCTCCTCGCCCCTCGGCGTTTATAAGAAGCTGATCGAAATGAATAAGGCAGGCAAGGTTACCTTCAAGAACGTAGTGACCTTCAACATGGATGAATACGTTGGCCTTCCCAGAGAGCATGACCAGAGCTATTGGTACTTTATGCACGATAACTTCTTCAACCATATCGATATTCCTGCAGAGAATATCAACATTCTGAACGGTATGGCAGAGGATCTTGAGGCTGAGTGCCAGCGCTATGAGGATAAGATCGCTTCTTACGGCGGCATTGATCTTTTCATGGGCGGTAGCGGTGTTGACGGACACATCGCGTTCAACGAGCCCTTCACCTCTCTGACCTCGAGAACCGGCGTTCGTGCGCTGACCGAGGACACCTTGATCGTGAACTCCCGTTTCTTCGGTAACGACGTGAACAAGGTTCCCAAGACCGCGCTTTCCGTCGGTGTTGGCACCGTTTGCGATTCGAAGCAGGTTATGCTTCTGATCAGCGGCCACAATAAGGCACGTGCGCTTCGCCACTGCGTGGAGGGCGGCGTGGATCACGCTTGGACGATCAGCGCTTTGCAGCTGCATAAGGACGGCATCATCGCCTGCGACGAGGCGGCCTGCGGCGAGCTGAAGGTTGACACCTATAAGTACTTTAAGGAAATCTACAAGAACGAAAAGTAAAAATTGGTGCGGCGGTTAAATCATTCGGTTTAACCGCCGTTTTTATATTGAAAAGCGGCGCGGGATATGTTATAATGAAATAAAAAGGAGTTTTTTCATGGAATACATTGCACAGGAAGGCCGCTACGGTGTGACCGAATATCGCAGATGCGGAGAGAGCGGGCTGAAGCTGCCTGCGGTCTCGCTGGGGCTTTGGCACAATTTCGGTGACGGTGCGGATTTTGAGAATATGTGCCGCATGTGCTTTACCGCCTTTGATCACGGCATTACGCATTTCGATCTTGCCAATAATTACGGCCCTGCGCCCGGAAGTGCGGAGAAGAATTTCGGGAAAATTCTGCATCAGCACATGAAGCGCTACCGCGATGAAATGGTGATCAGCACGAAGGCGGGGTATCTGATGTGGCCCGGTCCGTACGGTGATTTCGGCAGCAGAAAATATCTGATGGCGAGCCTCGACCAGAGCCTGAACCGCATGGGGCTGGATTACGTGGATATCTTCTATCATCACAGAATGGATCCCGAGACGCCCTTGCATGAGACCATGGGCGCGCTTGCGGATATCGTGCGCAGCGGCAAGGCGCTCTACATCGGGCTTTCCAACTATGACGGCGAGACCATGCAGAAGGCCTCCGCGATCTTGCGTGAGCTGCACTGTCCCTTTATCATCAACCAGAACCGATACTCGATCTTTGACAGAAAAATCGAGCAGAACGGCTTGCTCGATCGCGCGATCGAAGAAAAGAAGGGCGTGATCGTCTTCAGTCCGCTCGCGCAGGGACTTCTCACGGGGCGGTATCTGAACGGCATTCCGAGCGATAGCCGTGTGCGCACGGACGGACGCTTCTTGAAGGAAGCGACGATCACGGAAGAGATGCTGCAAAAGATCCGCACCTTGGATGCGCTCGCGCGCGAAAGAGGGCAGAGCCTTGCGCAAATGGCGCTTTCTTGGATTTACAGCAAGGAGGGCGTAACGAGCGTTCTGATCGGCGCATCCAAGCCCGAGCAGATCCTCGAAAATCTGAAAATGACGGAAAATCTGCACTTTACCAAAGAAGAGCTTTCGCTGATCGACAGCGTGATCTGAATGCAGATGGAATGGGAGCCTTTATGTTAGCTATCAATATTCCTGCGGACGGTCTTTTTCTGGCGGTGGAGCGCCGCATCCGCGGCGATTTCTCCGCGCAAGCTTGCAAAAATGCGGTTTGCGCGTACATCGACCGTTTTCTTGAAGCCAAGCCGGATATCATCCTTTTGAATGTCTGCTATCGGAGAGCGCTGACGCCCTCTGAGGTGTTTGACAGTTATTTATACGATATCGAAACCGACGAAGAGGGCTTTGCCCTGCAAAACGAAGCGGGCGAGAGCGTGAAACGCCCCGCACCCGTGAGTGGCGGCCTGTCAAAATATTTCACCACCTTTTTCACCTGTGCGCGAAGGCTTCTTGAAAAGGGGATTGATATTTACGAATACGCCGTTTCTCATATTCGGGCATCGCGGTGCCGCGTTTTCCTATCCGTGCGAATGAACGACGCGCATTATACGGAAAATCCCGCCGTCAATTCTTCCTTTGCTTTGAAAAATGAGAGGGAGAATACGATCGGGGGCAGCGGGGAATACCTGGATTTTTCAAGACCTGCCGTAAGAAATTATTACCGTGCTTACATAGAGGAGCTGCTTGAAAGATATGCGGTGGACGGCATTGAGCTGGATTGGCTTCGCTTTCCCACCGTTTTGCCCGAAGAAAAGCGAGGGGACTTGCAGATCATCAGCGATTATATGAAAGCGATGCGTGCGCTTTCGGATCGGTATAACGCCGCGCTTGCGGTGCGCATGCTCCCCACCGAGGAGGAAAATCTTGCAGAGGGCTTTGATGCCTGCGGCTGGATCGGCGAGGGGCTTGTGGATATTTTAACGGTTGAGAACTTCTATATTCCAACGAATTATGAGCTTCCGATCGCCGCATGGCGCGAGAGCATCGAAAAGAGAAATAAAGCAAAGCATCCGTACCGCTTGCTGTGCGGCTCGGATTGGGGCGTTTCGTGTGTGCCGCGGTATAGCATCGCGATCACGCCCGCATACGTGCGCGGATTTGTCAAGACCTGTCTTGAAGCGGGGGCGGACGGCGTGTATCTTTTCAATTTCTTCGAGGAAGAGGACGAGAGCTCCTTCGAGCTTTCGGTGGATGAAAGCGGCGCGCCTTTTTTGAAAAAATGCTTTTCCACGCGCTTGGAGGCGGCACAAGAACCCGATGCATTGCCGAGAAGATACGTGCATATCGGAAATAAAAATTCGCGCTACCCGATCACTCTGCAAGCGGGAGATGGATATGCCTTCCGCATGAAAATGCATCGTCCCTTTGAGAGTCGAACACTTACGATCGGTTGCGATACGAATGTATGCCCTGATGTATATGTAAATAATAGTTTGCTTAAAGGTGCAAAAACAGAACCGATCCTTAAGGGATACGAATACGTTCCTAAGGAAGAGATCGGAAAGCATCTCTTCATTTATGCGATCTCGCAGGCCGCTCCCTTCGTTTTCTCGATTGGGATTCCCGGTGATATACCCGAGGACGCTCTTGTCGAAATTAAAAACGCATCGGGCGGCTCGGTGGAGCTTCTTTGGATCGAAGGCGTTTGCGAATAGTGCAAAAGGACTTTGTATAAAAACAAGGCGAGAATAGATTTAATAACGAGAAACGAGGATAAAGGCCTTGTGTGGGAAATATCCTCGAAAGGATAGCGGTTATATACCGTGAGGTTTCATATGGGCACTGTCGTGTTTTCTTTCTTTATTATTGCTTGCATGCGTGTCGTGCAAAATATTTGTGGAAAAACGGCGAGCAAAACCGTCAAGCAGGGGGAGCATTTTTTTCGCTACGGCACGTATTATCAATTGATGGCGGCTCTCTTTTCTGCTATAACGCTTTCGATCGTTGGCTTTTATGGCTTTGATTTTGCGACGCTTGCCTGCGCGTTTCTTTCTGCGGTTTTTCTTGCGATCGATCTGTTTACGAATATCGAGGCCATGAAGGGCGCACCCTTGACGGTTTGCACGATGTTCAGCCTCGGAGGCTTGGTCGTTTCCTGCGTGGGGGGCATGGTTTTCTTTGACGAGTCAATGAGCGTATGGCGCGTGCTCGGTCTTTTGCTGTTTTTCCTCGGCGCATATTTGCTTGTTTCTCATTCCGAGGCAAGAGGGGTAAAAATAAGCGTGCGCACGTACGTCCTGCTGTTTTGCAATCTGCTTGCCAACGGATTTTTGATGATCGTGCAAAAGTATTTCAGCGTGAGAGTCGTGGGTGGTAACGTTGCCTTGTTTTCGTTTTTGACCTTTGCATTGAATGCGGCCGTTATGCTTGCTTGTGCGATCGTTTGCGCGAGAGGAAATCGCCATGCGCATAGTGAAGTGCCGCCTCGGAGGACAGAGAAGGGAACCATTTTCGGCTTGTCAAAAACGCTTTTGCTTTGCGGAGCATTGCTCGCCTTTGCAGTCTTTGTCGTTTCATGCTTGATCACGGAGCTTGGCAAAATACTGGATTCCGTGATCCTCTTTCCCGTGTCCAGCGCGTTGAGTCTCAGCATAACGGCGGTCATCGGATGGCTCGCGTTTGGGGAAAGGCTTACGCCGCGAAGGATTGCCGGTCTGCTTTTAGGCCTTGGCGGTATTGTTGTTTTGGGGGCGCTTTAAGCGCTTTTTACGCATTTTTTTGAAAGGAAGTTGAAAAATGAAGCTAAGTGAGCTTTTTTCATCGGGAATGGTGCTTGCGGCAAATAAGCCCATAAGAATTTTCGGAACAGGAGAGGGAAGTGCCGCGATCGGCTTCGGCGGTACTGAAAAAAGTGTCGTTTCGCGCGGCGGTGCGTGGAGCGTGGAGCTTCCGCCGATGGAATACGGAGGTCCGTATTCTCTCACCTTTAAGACGGAGAGTGAAACGGTGGTGCTGGAGGATATCTATATCGGCGAGGTCTATCTTTTCTCGGGGCAATCCAATATGGGAATGCGGCTTTGGCAAACCAACACGGATAAAGCGCTTTACGAGGATCTTCCCTCGCTTCGGTATCTGTCAGTCCCCTTGCTGCCGGAGCAGATGAAATGGGAGGCGGCTTCGCGCGAGACGGTTGGAGAGTGGTCGGCGCTCGGCTATCTTGTCGGAAGAGCGATCGCAAAGGAGAAGAAAATTCACGTCGGGATCGTGCTCTGCGCGGTCGGCGCATCCGTGATCGAAAGCTGGATGCCCGAGGGAGCGCTTCGGAACATCGGGATCGATATTCCCGTGGAAGAAAAATTCCTTGATCACACCCATGAAACGTACGGCGCATGGAATGGCGACGGTTATCTTTATAAGAATAAGCTCTCCCGAATTCATCCGCTTGCGCTCTCGGGCGCGGTTTGGTATCAGGGCGAGAGCGATGCGTCGGTTGCGGAGGGACTCGTGTACGAGCGCGAGCTTTGCGAGATGATCCACATCTGGAGAGCGGATTTTAAGGATGCCACCTTGGGCTTCGTTATCGTCCAGCTTGCGGATACGCAGGAGAGAATTGCGCTCGGCGAGGGCTGGCGCTTGATCCAGCGCGCGCAAGAGCGCATTTCCACGCATTTCCCGCGCACCTATACGGTCATTTCCCGGGATGTTTGCGAAACGGACGATATCCATGCGCAAACGAAGACCGTGCTTGCCGAACACATTGCACACGTACTTAAGTTGAAATTTGGATTTTGATTTGATTCGTTTTTTGAAGAAACCGGTGTGTTGGCATACTGCTCAAAACTTTTTGTTTTTGT
>JAZQTA010000112.1:0-14383 GCA_045630385.1 Eubacteriales bacterium
GAGCATCTTTACGAGGTTCTCTTCCAGCTCGATATTCAGCCCTACACCGCAGAAGAATATACCGTTACCGCCGATCACGGAGACGGCGTAACGCTCTCTCTTGTAAGCTCCGCGCCCGCCAATATTATCATCGGTCAGAACGAGCCCCGCTATATGGGATGGAGAAAGATCGAGGGACATTCGGGCGAGGATATTGTGCACAATCCCGCACCCGCCGTGCTCTTCACCGAGAAGGGAAGAGAGGCCTTCGTTGCCACCGTCGCATACCCTGCGAAGGACGAAGCTTGCCCCGTGGCAAGCGTATCCTGCAATAAGGACACCTTCTCTGTCACGATGAAGGACGGCAAGACCTTTACCTTTGATAAAAACGATCCCGCGTTCGACACGGTCGGTACGGCCGAGCGCCTGGAAAAAGGACTTCCGTTAAGATAATTATAGGAGAACCGCAGTATGCTTTTGACCGATAAACAGTTTTATAAAGCCGCCTTGGATCGGAAGATCCCCGAGCTGCAGGAATGCTACGATCTTTTTCTTGCGGGAAAGGGAGAGGAAGCGAACGCGCTCTTCGCAAAATACGTCAGAGAGCATCTGGATTACGAGAAGTTTTTCACCATGCAGATGGTGCAGGACTTTTATTCTCACTCCACGGATGCGCAGGTTATCGCCACGGCGGACAGAGCCGCGGCGGGGCACGTAAGCTCCTGCGGCGTTTCCTACGTATGCGAAGATCTTTCCAAGATCGATTGGAGCTACAATCCCACCGAAAATAATTACGGTGAGTTCGTCTGGCAGCTTTCGCGCCACGGCAATTTTACGCATATTGCCCGCGCATGGGAGCTGACGGGAGATGAAAAATACTTAAACACCTACGTCACGCTGATCTCCACCTGGCTTGAGCAGGAGGAGTTCCCGATCGCTGACGTGGCCAACGGGCATTATTCCCGTGAATTCGTCGGCTGGCGTACCATTGAGTCGGGCGTGCGTATGCGCCTTCCGTGGCACTATCCGATCCACGTATTTATGAAGGCGGGCGTTCTTTCCGACCGTCTGGTGGTCGATATCTTTAAATCTCTTTGGGAGCACGCCTTCCATCTGCGCAATTATTGCTCCAGCCACAACTGGCTTACGATCGAGCTCGGCGGCTTCATGCATATTGCCGCCTTCTATCCCTTCTTTGAGCGCAGCGCAAGCTGGCGCGCTTTCATCTTCGACCGTTTGCATAAGGAGCTCGGAGTGCAGCTGCACGCCGATTATATGCAGTATGAGCTTGCCACGGGATATCACATGGTTGTGGCGGGCGACTATAAGCGCGTCATGGCGATCGCCGATCGCTACGGCTTTGAGATCTCGGACGTTATGAAGGGAAGCGTTCGTAAGATGTATAGCGCGATCATGCGGATCCTTCAGCCCGACCGCCATATTCCCGATCTCAACGACGGAACGGACAGAGATTTCCTCGGTGACCTTGCGGATGCCGAGTGGCTTTATCCCTTGGATCCCGAATTCCGCTTCTTCCTCTCCGAGGGCAAGGAGGGAAAAGCACCCGATTATCGCTCTGCCGTTTTGCCCTATGCGGGCTTCTGCGCAATGCGCACGGGCTGGGAGAGGGATGCGATCTATGCATTGTTTGACGGCGCGCACTACGGATGGGGGCATCAGCACGAGGATAAGCTTTCCTTCAATCTTTCGGCCTATGGAAAAAATATGCTGATGGACGGCGGAAACTACGATTATGATTCTTCCAAGATGCGCCGTATGCTTTGCTCCACCTACGGTCATAATACCGCCTTGGTGGATACCCTCGGCCAGAACCGCAGAAAAACGCATTCCCGCGCAGAGGAGGAGCGTTGTGTCAGAGAGCATATCCCTTCCGACATGGCATGGAGCTTCGGCGATACGTACGAGGTATGCGAGGCGGCGTACGATTTTGGATACGGAGACGATCTGATCCCCGTTACGCACGAAAGAAAGATCATATTCTTCAAAAACGGCCTTGGCGGCAGTCAGCCATTCTTCGTTTTGCTTGATCGCTTCGTACCGAAGGATGAGAGCGAGCATCTTTACGAGGCACTTTTCCAGCTCGGCACAGAGCCGATCGAGGTGACCGACGCCGCGGTAACGGCCGATCACGGTGACGGCGTAACGCTGACGCTCGTAAGCTCCGGCGCGCGAGAGATCGCCATCGGTCAGTATGAGCCGCGTTACACGGGCTGGAAAAAGAAATTCGCGCCGGGCGCCGAGCACGAGCACTATCCCGCCCCTGCCGTTTTCTTCTCTGCAAAGGGAAAAGAGCAGTATATTGCCACCGCAGTATATCCCGCAAAAAACGAGGTCTGCCCCGTGGCGAGCGTATCCTGCGATAAGGACACCTTCTCTGTCACGATGAAGGACGGAAATACCTTTACCTTTGATAAAAACGATTCCGTATTCAAGACCTTCGGCACGCTTGAGCGCCTTGAAAAAGGAATGGATATAGGGATTTAAGTAAACAAAACGTTTCATTTTGAGGTGAAATATTATGATGCTGACGGACAAACAGTTTTATACTGCGGCCTTGGATCTGAAGATCCCCGAGATGGCGGCGGCCAAGGAGAGCTTCCTCGCGGGAGACGTGAAGGAAGCGGAGCGCATCTTCGCCGCATATGTAAGATCGCATATCGATTATGAAACCTATTTTTCCTTGCCCACCGTGGAAACGGATTTCACGGGCAGGGAGGAGCGGCGCATCACCGCCGCCGACCGCGTTGTGGACGGCTGGTTTGCGCCCGAGGGCTACGCCCATCAGTTTAAGGATCTTGAGATCGACTGGGAGACCAACCAAACGCCCAACCAATACTGCGAGTGGGTATGGGTGCTTTCGCGCCATGGCGAATTCATCTGGCTCACGCAGGCGTACCATATCACCAAGGATGAAAAATACGTCCGCGCCTTTGAAAAGATCATAGAATCCTGGATCGATCAGGTGGAGTTCCCGATCGCTGACGTAGATAACCGCCATTATTCCTATTCGCACACGGGGTGGAGAACCATCGAATCGGGCATCCGCATGATCACGCCCTGGCCCTACGCGATCCATACCTTCCTGCGAGACGGATATCTTTCGGATGCCTTGATCGTGAAGATTTTCAAGTCCATCTGGGAGCACGCCTTCCATCTGAAGAACTATTGCTCCAGCCATAACTGGCTGATCATCGAGCTCACGGGATTTTTGAACATTGCCTGCTTCTATCCCTTCTTTGATAGGAGTGCGCAATGGAAGAAATTCGTCTTCGACCGCTTCGTTTCGGAGTGCGACGTGCAGTTCTGGCCCGAGGGCTTCCAATACGAGCTCACCACGGGATATCACTTCGGCGTTTTGCACGATTATCTTCTGTGCGTTGACCGCGCGAGAGCCTACGGCATCGAGATCCCCGATAAGATGATGGATTGCATCCACCGTATGTACCATGCGATCATCCGCATTCTTCAGCCCGACCGCCATCTGCCCGATCTGAATGACGGATCGGATGGATCAATACTCGGCTATCTTTCGCAGGGGCTTTCCTATTTCCCGAACGATGAGGTCTTCCGCTATTTCGTTTCGAAGGGTGAGAAGGGAAAAGAGCCGCCCTATCACTCGGCCGTTATGCCGTACGTCGGTCACTGTGCAATGCGCACGGGATGGGAGGAGGATGCGATCTACGCTCTGTTCGATGCCGCACACTTCGGTTGGGGGCATCAGCATGAGGATAAGCTTTCCTTCAATCTCTCCGCTTATGGCAAAAACCTTCTTCTTGACGGCGGCAAATATTTTTACGACACCTCGAATATAAGAAGAATGCTTTGCTCCACGCTAGGGCATAACACCGCCTTGGTGGATACCTTTGGTCAGCGCCGCGCAAAAACCTTCTCTACCGCAGAGGAGGAGCGAAAGGTGCGTGAAAAGATCCCCTCGTGCCTTGCATGGAATTTCGGCGAGGATTTTGAGGTTGCCGAGGGCGTATATAATAACGGCTACGGCGAGGCGCTCATAGAGGTAGACCACGAAAGAAAGATCATCTTTTTCAAAAAGGGTCTCGGTATCGCAAAGCCCTTCTTCGTGCTTCTTGATACCTTCACCCCGAAGGACGGCGGGGAGCATCTTTACGAGGTTCATTTCCGCCTTGGCACAGAGCCCACTGTCGAAAACGGAAACAGCATTACGGCTGACCACGGTGACGGAGTTGCTCTCACGCTTCTGTCGGACGGAAAGATGGAAGTGCACACCGCAGAAAAAGAGCCTCGCTTTATGGGCTGGCAAAAGGTGAAAGAGGCGGGCACGGATCACGAGCATAGCCCCGCACCTGCCGTCTGCTTCGTAAAGAGAGGCGGCACGGAATACGTGGCAACCGTGGCGTATCCCGCAAAGGATGAGACTTGCCCCATCGCAAGCGTTGCCTGCGATAAGGATAGCTTCACGATCACTCTCGTCGACGGAACGGTGCACGCCTTTGCGCGTAACGCAGAGGCCTTTAAGACCTACAGCACGGCAGAGCGCATCGAAAAGGGTATGGACATCTGCATGGATGTCATGTAAAATAAAAATGCAAACAAAAATTTACATATAAAACCAACAACGGAGGAAAACAACCATGATGTTAACCGACAAGCAATTTTACAAGGCCTGCTTAAATCTCTCGATTCCCGAGATGGCAGAGGCCAAGAAGCTCTATTTTGAGGGCGATGCGGCAGGGGCTGCCAAGGTGTTCACGGAGTACGTGCGCCGCACCACCGATTATGAAAAGTATTTCGGCCTTCCCGGTGTCACCAAGTCCTGGTCCGAGGAGGAGTCCGCAAAGATCATCACCGCGGCAGACAGAATTCTTGACGGTTGGTTTGCGCCCACGGGCTACGCCTATCAGTTCAAGAATCTGGAGATGGACTGGGTAACCAACCGCACCCCCAACAATTACGGCGAGTGGGTATGGCAGCTGAACCGCCATCCCGAGTTTGCTACCCTTGCGAGAGCATACCTGATCTCCAAGGATGAAAAGTACGTCAAGGCGTTTGAAAAGCTCATTGAGTCTTGGATCGATCAGGAGGAGTTCCCGATTGCCGACGTTGCCAACGGTCACGGCTCATATAGCCATGCCGGCTGGAGAACCATCGAGTCGGGTATCCGTATGATGTCCCCCTGGATCTATCCCATTCACGTATTCCTTGAAGCAGGCCTTCTTCCCGACGCGCTGGTCGTAAAGATCTTCAAGTCCGTCTGGGAGCACGCCTTCCATCTGAAGAACTATTGCTCCAGCCATAACTGGCTCATCATCGAGCTTTCGGGCTTTATGCATATCGCCTGCTGCTTCCCCTTCTACGAGAAGGCAGAGGCGTGGAAGAAGTTTATCTTCAACCGTCTGCTCACCGAGCTTGACGTGCAGATCTATCCCGAGGGTATGCAGTACGAGCTTGCAACGGGCTATCATTTCGGCGTTCTTGCGGATTACCTCTCCTGTGTTGACAAGGCGAGAGCCTTCGGCATCGAGGTGCCCGAGTACATGATGCAAAGACTTCGCTCCATGATCCATGCGATCCTCAAGATCGCTATGCCCGACCGCCATATGCCCGACCTGAACGACGGATCGAACGGTGCGCTGAAGGGGCAGGCGGCACGCGGCCTGCGCTTCTTCCCCGACGATGAGGTGTTCAAATGGTTTGCAACCGACGGCGCGGAGGGAAAAGAGCCCCCCTATCTTTCGGTCGTTCTTCCGTACGTCGGCCACTGCGCAATGCGTACGAGCTGGGAGAAGGATGCGATCTACGGCTTCTTTGACGGTGCGTACTACGGCTGGGGACACGCGCACGAGGATAAGCTTTCCTTCAACCTTTCCGCCTACGGAAAGAACCTTCTCACGGATGGCGGTCAGTATGAATACGACACCTCCAAAATGCGTAAAATGATCGTTTCCACCCTTGCGCACAATACCGGTCACGTAGACCGCCGCAATCAGAACCGCGGCGCGAATACAAGCTTCCGCGCCATCGAGGAAAAGGCAGTGAAGGAAAAGATCCCCTCCAACCTCTTCTGGAACTTCGGCGAGACCTACGAGGTAGCCGAGTCCACCTACGATAGCGGCTACGGCACAGGCGAGAATGCGATCTGGGTGGATCATCACAGAAAGGTCATCTTCTTCAAGAAGGGACTTGGCATCGCAAAGCCCTTCTTCGTGCTGCTCGATACCTTCACGCCGAAGGACGATAAGGAGCACTTCTACGAGGTGCACTTCCAGCTTGGCACCGAGCCTACCACCGAAACCGAGAAGAGCATCACGGCGGATCACGGTGACGGCATCAGCCTCACGCTGATCGGAGATGCGCCCATGGAGGTGCATACCGCAGAATATGAGCCTCGCTACATGGGCTGGAGAAAGCTTCGTCAGTCCGGTGTGGATCACGAGCATTATCATGCACCCGCGCCCTGCTTTGTTAAGACGGGTAAGGTAGAGTATTTTGCCACCGCCGCATATCCCGCAAAGGACGAAGCTTGCCCCATTGCAAGCATCGCCTGCGATAAGGATTCCTTCGCGATCACGCTTACCGACGGAAGCGTGCATACCTTCAAGAAGGATGACGAGGCGTTCAAGACTTACGGAACCACCGAGCGACTGGAAAGGGGTATGGACATCTGCCTCTAATACTTTTGGCTTAGATATTTTTGCATAAAGTGCCGATCGCTCCCTCTCGCCGTAGCCATCTACGGCTTCGGGTCGCGCTCAACGCTTTCTGCTAAAAATCTCGTCGCCAAAGGCTTATATAATTTTGGTATACATAAAAAATGCCCCCATTCAAAAACGAATGGGGGCATTTTTGCGAAAAAGTATATTTTATGCTTGATTTGTGCCGCCGACGACGGTTTCCTTTTTCTCGCTTTCCCGACCGGTGCGGATCAGCCCTGTGCTGTAAGCCATGTGCAGAGAGCCGATGTTGGGGTAGTCCTCTAATTTAAAATCGGGATCGTCGATGGGAAGCGGCGGGCGCAGCTTCATATGGAAGGGATCGTCCTTGATCTTGTAGTTTTCAAGGCAGTGATAGATGCGCGCGACCTCGGTCATCGCTTCCACAACGGGCGCGCATTCGTGGAGTACCACGTTTTGATAGCGGTAGTAATCGATCACGGCGCGCAGATAGATCAGCCGCCAGCGGAAGGATCTCTTGCCCCAATCGGGAAGTTCGGCGTCGATTTTCTTTACGAGCGCGAAAGCGCGCTCCGCAAGCGAAAAATCGCTCTTGTTTTTTTCCTTCGTCATGGAGATCACAAGGCCTTCGCCCGCGCATCGCACCATATTGTCTTCAATACAGCGAACCGCTTCGGCGAGCGCATCCCCATCGTTACAGCCGAAGAAATACGCGCCGTATTGCTTCACGCTCTCGTCGGGATCGGCGTTATAGTCCTCGTAAAGGCGGGCGACCGCGTATTTGTTGAGATCCTCGAAGATCCCCTCTGAGTACATTCTGCCGCCGCCGAGCTTGCCCTTGGTGGAGCGCCATATTTTCGTATAGCGGTGAGGGAAGAAGTGCGCGCCGTAGCCGCCCCACGGCCAAAGACCCCACATTGTGATCTCGGGAAAGGCGCGAAGCGTCACGCCTGCGGGAAGCTCGTGCTCCAAGGGATAGCGCGGATAGGCATCGTGCGAGTCTGCCTCAATGTATTCCGCCCAGGGCTTCTCTTCGAGCGAGGCAAGGAGCGTTCTCCATTCGCCTTTGTCGGGATAATCGAAAAGCCAAGTGCTGACGGAAAGCTTCGCTTTGGGAAAGATCTCTCTTGCTACCTCTATTCCGTGCTTCGCGGCGCAGAGGTAGCCCTTCGCGCCCCACGGATCGCAATCGGGGCAGCCGCAACCGCCCTCGTCATAAGGGAAGGTGGAGAGAACGTCAAAGGTAATGCCGAAATCCTTGTATTTTTGCAGAGCCTTGCGGTTATATTCATCAAGAAATTTCTGCCCTTCGGGCTTGGAGGGGCAAACCTTCACGCCCGTGTTGCCTCTTTTGTGCATCTCGTCGGGAATCGGCGTGGCGAGGATCTCAGGCGGCGCGTTTCGCACGCAGGAGGTGTTGAACGATCCGTGAAGGCGCATGCCGAGCGTCTTTGCGTATCGCAAGACCTTGGCGCATCTTTCGAAGGCGGCATCGATCTCCTCCTCGCTTGCACCCTTGAGGTTCAGCGTGGGGATCGGATAGTATAGCTCGTTGATGCCCATGAGCGCAAGATCCTCTACGTAGGTGAGCACCTCCGAGATCGGTGCGGTCCAGTAATAGGTATGAAAATGCGATGCCATATACACGCATCTTGCCGAGCAATCGGGGCAGACCGTTGTGCGCCTTTCGGTCGGCGTGATGCCTTCCTCGTCAAAGCGGCTGTGAAAGAGAAGGTATCCGCACCCTGCAAGGAGGTTGATACCGCTGTCTGCGCTGACCGTGATATCGTGATCTAAGCCGATAAGGCGAAAGGAGTCCTCTCTTAAATAGGGATCGATCACGAGGCGAAGCGTCAGCTCCGCATTTTCGTCTTCATATAATCCGCGCTCGCAAAGCCTTTGGCTGGCGATGCGTTTGATCTCGCTATGCTCGGCGGTATCCGTCTGAATCTTGAAGGATCTCATGGAATTTCTCCGTTTCCTTTTTTAGATCAAAGCCCGAGAATTCTTTCTGCATTTCCTCTCACGAGCTTATAATAATTTTCCTCGCTGATCTCGCCGCTCTCGCGCATCGAGGTCAAAAATTCGTCAAAGGCGAAGGGGAAGGTCTGTCCGTGCATGCAGATGTCGCAGCCGTACATCAGTCGGTCGGAAAATTCCTCGATGAATCGTGCGGCGTGCTCGCGGTCGCGCATCAGGGCGTTTGCGCCGCTTCCTGCCGAAAGATCGCAGTATAGGTTTTCATAGGTGCGCAGAAGATAGTGGAGCCGTCCCTCCTTCACCTTGCCCTTTACGTAGGTGTTTCGAAGCTCGTCGCTGTTTTCGCCGATCTCGCTCCAGAAGGGCTGGGAATGGCCGAAAATTTTAAGCTTCGGATATTTTTTCAGCATCCTTTCGATGCGCGGCAGTCCAAGCTCATCGTAAATGCCGTAATATCCTTCGGGCTCGGGCGCGATATGCACGGTCACGGGAAGATCGAGCTCTGCGCAGTGGTAGAAGAGATTTTCCAATTTCGGATGGTCGGCGGGGAGGTTGCAGGTCAGCTCTCCAACGCCCCTTGCGCCGAGTCTCTTATAGTGCGTGAGGAGATAGCCGAGGTCGGAATCCGCGCTGTTTTTCAGCATTCGGGGATCCACGCCGCAGAACCAAAGCAGGCGGTCGGGATCGCGGTCGGCCAGAAATTTCATCATCTCGGAGGTGTTCAGCGCGGTTGCCCCCTCGGGAGATGCGCCGGGCAAAAGCACGCATTTTTCCACGTTCAGCTTGCCGTAATATTCCTCAAAAAGCTCGTCGGGCGAGGGCTTCACGGAATCCGTTCCGTAATAAGCGGGCACGTATTGCGGCCAGGGAACAGCATGGGCGTGTACGTCGATTTTCTTGATATCCTTCATGGCTTTTCACCTTTCAAGAGTTTTAAGTCGGTCACGGTCAGTATGCCCTCTGCCACCGTAAAGGAAAGCGCGTACTGTGCGTAATCCATGTGGTATATGCGCGAAGGATCGTCCTGATAGGAGGGGCGCGGATCCTCGGCGAGAATCTCCGAGATCACCGATAGATCCTCCGGCGCGATTCTTGCCTTGATCCCGTCGGGGATCTGCACGGTCAGCGCGTAATCCGCCACTGCCTCGGCAAAGCCGCCCGTGGCCTCGGGATGGCAGTCGGCCAAGGGAAGATAGGGCTTGATATCGAGGATCGGCGTGCCGTCCAAAAGATCCGCGCCGCGCACGTGTATCACGGGTCCTTTCTCGGTCTGCTCGATTTTTTCAAGGCGCACGCAGGAGAGGCCGATGGCGTTCGGTCGAAAGGGAGAGCGTGTGGCAAAAACGCCCATTCTCCGATTGCCGCCGAGCCTTGGCGGTCGGACGGTGGGAGAAAAATCCTCTCGCACGCTTTCCGAAAAGGAAAAGATCAGCCAAAGATGCGAAAAGCCCTCCAGCCCGCGAAGGGCGTCGGGATTTCGGTACGGCTTTTCGAAAACGATCTCTCCCGGCACGCTCGCAAGCCCGCTCTGGCGCGGAATACCGAATTTTTCGCGAAAGGGGGTATGGATTTTTGCAATGATCTTCACGGGCGCTCTCCTTATTGCTTGATATACCCATTGTAGCATATAAAAAAAATAAAAACAAGTATTGCGCGAGCATTTTTAAAAAAAGTGTTGAGAAATAAAAAGAAATATGGTAGAATAAGAAAAAAGAATAAAGAGGTGTATCCATGAAACTTATTTCCTGGAACGTAAACGGCTTTCGCGCCGTGCTTTCAAGGGGCTTTGCCGAATATTTTGCCGCCGAGGATGCGGATATCTTCTGCCTGCAGGAAACGAAAATGCAAGAAGGACAAGCGGATTTTGCCCCCGAGGGGTACCATGCTTATTGGTTCAGCGCCGAGAAAAAGGGGTATAGCGGCACGGCGGTTTTCACAAAAAGAGAGCCGCTCTCCGTGTCCTATGGGCTGGATGGAGAATTTATGGATGAGGGGCGCGTGATCACCCTCGAATTTGAGGATTTTTATCTCGTGAACGCCTACGTGCCCAATGCGCAGGAGGGATTAAAACGCCTCGATTACCGCCTTGCCTTTGAAGAAAAAATGGCAGATTATCTTTCGGCATTGGATGCAAAAAAGCCCGTTCTTTACTGTGGCGATCTGAATGTGGCGCACGAGGAGATCGACCTGAAAAATCCGAAAACGAATCACGAAAATCCGGGCTTCTCGGATGCCGAGCGTGCCGCTATGACCGCGCTTCTCTCGCGTGGCTTTAAGGATACCTTCCGCTCGCTCTATCCCGATGCGGTTAAGTATTCATGGTGGTCCTACCGCTTTCAGGCAAGAGCCAAAAACGTCGGCTGGCGTATTGATTACTTCATCTGCTCGGTGCGTCTCCTTGAAAGGGTCGCGGATGCCGAGATCCATGCGGACGTAATGGGAAGTGACCATTGTCCCGTATCTGTCACCTTGAAATAAACAATAAAACGACCATTTTGCAACACATTGTTTGCAAAATGCGCGTTTTTTTAAATGTTTTTCTTAATGATCTCGTTCACTCTTGCTCGGATCTTCAGCATAAGATCGGAATCATATGCGCAGGTGTCGAAGCAGATCTCTGTGCCGAACACCTCTTCGATCGCCTTCACCACGGTTTCGTGATCGGTCAGGCTCTCGGCGAGCTGCATCGCGCGCATATCCTCGATTGCCTCTTCAAAAACGAGGAAGCGAAGTGAGGGGAGCGCCACACCGCCGAAGCCGGGGTAAACCGAATAGGTGTCGCCTGCGGGCACCCAGTTGCCGCCGCTGGCCTCCAGATACGGCTGGATCGCGGCCATGGAGTGTTGGTTGTTATAGAAGTTGTATCCCCACTGCAAAAATCCAACGATGTTGTATTTGAACATCTGCATACCGATCGAGCGGTTGACGGCGGATTTCTGCGCGATAAAGCGGTTGGAAACCTTTCCGTATTGGCCGCAGCAGTAGTAAACCCAAAGGTTCGGCGCGCCTGCCTTGATAAAGGGCACGATATGATCGCTTGCAGGAATCGGAAGGTCGCAAACCTTCTTTTTATAAAAATCAAAGGAGGAGAGTGCATCCATGATCGGATAGCCCTTCAGAATGCGCTTCACCTGTGCCTTGGCCTTTTTGTAGCTTTCGAGCTGCTCCTCGGTCGGTTCATCGGAAATATGGAAGAAGCATCTCTGATCGTCGCCGCGCTTTTTCATGTGCGCAAGGAAGGATTTTAAGAAGGTGCGAAGGAACGAGCCGTATTCCTCGCCGGCGGCATCGGTCTCCCAGCCGAAGATCTTCTTATATTCGCCGTCCACGGTTGCCATGATCTTCGGTGCGTGCTCTGCGCCCCATTGCGTGAAGAGGTGCGAGATCTCGAAATATTCGATTCCCACGCGGTTGCACATCTCGATCCAGCGGTCAAGCTTCTTGTAGGAGAAGAAATAGCGTCCGTTCGTTTTCTTGATATCCACAAGCTGTGTGGTAAGGCGCTCGCCGCCAACGGCGGTGTCAAGCGGCGGTGTGAAAATGGGTGTCAGCAACAGGTTGATGCCGTGTTCCTTTGCCGTTTTTGCAAAGGATTCGATGATCTCCCAGTGCCTCTCGGAGAAAACCTCCACGCCGTAGAAGCTTGCGAGGCAGTCGGTGTAAAACCACTGCGTGACCTTCAGGGTCTGCTTGGGAAGGGCGGCATCGATCACGTCCACGGTGAATTTCTCCTCCGCAAGCACCTCTCCCGTCGCGTGATCCTTTAAAACAAGCGCGCTTTCCGCAACTCCTGCGGGCGCATCCACGGGCAGAGAAAACTCCATCCAAAGGCTCTCGAGAATTTCCTGCGTAATATTGAGAATGCCGCCGTCCATCGGCTCAAGAAGGTCGGGATAAAGGCCGGGCGCGTTGCGAAGCAACGGATCGGTGTTCGCGTGCTGCAAAAACTTGGGCTTAACCACGGGCACGGAACGCACGCGGTGGAACCTCACGAAAGGAGCAAGCGGGCCCTTGATCTCGGGAATTGCGCGAACTATACGGCAATCTTCGCCCTCCACGTAGTCACAAAAATACAGGCATTGCAAAGAGAAGCGCTCGCCCTTCAGCACGGAAAGGGAAGAAATTGCCTGAAATTCCTCGATTTTCTGATCGAGAAATGCTTTTTCAAGAGAAGAAACGATTTTAGTTTTCAGCATGGGTGGTCACCTCTGGTTGTGTTTTTTTAAGGAATTTTTTCGTACCGATGATCAGTGCAAGCGCGAGGATGGCGGCGATGGCGGCCGCAAGGAAAATGCTTTCGTTGGGGATAAAGGAGGTCGTTCCGTCGTTGTTAGTCACGAGCTCCGCGTTTTTCAGCACGCGCGCGCCGATCGCAGGGCCGATCACGCCGGGGATCAATACCTGCCCGATAATGCGCAGACCTTGGAATCTGCCCGCCATGCCGTGGGGTGTTTTGTCGCGGATCGCCGCACCGAAGACGGCCATCCCGGCAAGGTAGCCGCACATCATCAGGAGCGAGCCGATAAAGACGGGCGCCGTTGCCTTGAATAAGAAAAGAATCGCATAGCCCGAAAGCAAAAGCGCGAGGGATGCATAAGCAGATTTAGAGAAGCCGATCCTGTCGTAAACGCGACCGTAGAAGAAGGTGAAAACCGAGGCAAGCAGGATCGCGGGTGCCATGATCAGCACGTAATTTTCCATTTTCAGCGCTTCGGTGTAATAAAGAATAAGGTAGGGCATGAAGATCTGAATGGAAATATTGAAGATCGCAAAGCAGAGAAGCACCGCGTAGAGCGAGGTGTTTTTTTTCATCACCGAGGGGCGGAAGCCGTAGAGGATCTCGGCAAAATAGCTCTCTTTTTCTTCTGCGCTCTTGTGCGTGTCCTCAATGCAGAAAATTCCGATCGCCGCCGTGATCAGCACCGCCGCGCCGATGATCAGAAAGATCGCGCGCCAGCTGCTTTCCTTGGCAAGATCAAAGGCCATAAAGCCGCCGAATACCACGAGGATCGCCACCAGCGGCATCATTGCGTTGATGCCCTCCACGGCGCCTCTGCCGCCCTCGTCGGTCGCATCGGTCAGCCATGCGTTGAAGGCCGCATCGTTTGCGGAAGAGCCGAAAAAGGTCATGAGGCAGTCAAGAAGGATCACGAGCGTCACGCCGAGCGCCGAGATTGCCGTCGCGCCGAGAGTGGGGAAAAGCCCCGAAAGCGTCGTTGGCGTGATCAGCGCGAAGCCGAGGATCGAAACGCCCCATAAAAGATAACCGCCGACGATGATGGCCTTTCGCTTACCGATGCGATCCGAAAGCGCGCCGATGAAGATGGTTGTCACCGTGGCGCAAACCGCGCTCATTGCCACCATCAGCGAAATATCGCTCGCCGAGGCGAAAAACAGCTGATAGATAAAAACGTTTAAATACATGTTTTCCACCACCCAGGCCACCTGGCCGATCAAGCCAAAAAGTGCCAAAGCGGTGTAAAATTTCTTTTTGCTTTGCATGGAGCGTTCTCCTTTTTTATCTTGCGGCCGTAAAGCGACCGTATGCTTCTATTTTACACGGATTTTTCTCGTTCGTCAATAGATTTTTGATTTATCTTATTTATTTTCTCAAGGGGTTTTGAATGTTCTTTTACCTATTGCCTGCTCGATAAATTGGAATTTGTCACCCTGTATAGTTTTTGTGGAAATGACATTTTTCCTGTCGGCATTGATTGTTCAAGTGTGAACGAGAGCAGACCACAGAGTTCAGC
>JAZQTA010000113.1:0-6903 GCA_045630385.1 Eubacteriales bacterium
GTTTCGAGATCATATCCTTTAGCGAGATTTGATGCGGTGGCAGACGAGAGTGTGCATCCTGTTCCGTGTGTGTTCGGGTTATCAATACGCTTACCGCAGAACCACTTGTATTCTCCGTTTGCATATAGAAGGTCGTTTGCATCGTTGATGCTATGACCGCCTTTGAGCAATACGGCGCAACCGTAACTATCACCGATGTGTTTGGCAACGGAAAGCATATCTTCTTTTGTCGTGATTTTTCTTCCCGACAGAACCTCGGCTTCGGGAATGTTCGGTGTGACAAGCGTGGCGAGAGGAAGGAGCTTTTGCAACAATACCGTAACTGCATTGCTTTTCATAAGTTCGGAGCCGCTTGTCGCAACCATTACAGGATCGACCACGATGTTTTTTGCGTCATAGTAACGAAGGCGCTCCGCAATCACCTCGATCAGCTCCGCCGAGGACACCATGCCGATCTTGACGGCGTTTGGATGGATATCCTCAAACACCGCATCTATCTGATCCTTCAAAAATTCGGGTGTGGATTCCATAATGGAACGGACTCCCACGGTATTCTGCGCTGTAAGCGCGGTGATCGCACTCATGGCATACACGCCGTTCATCGTCATAGTTTTGATATCTGCCTGAATGCCTGCACCACCGCTTGAATCACTTCCGGCAATGGTGAGTGCGCTCCTCATGGCTTTATTCCAAGCAAAGCGCTTATAATCGGATATATAGTAGTCAGCCTCGGCTCGCATTTCGATCTGCCTTGGCTCATGCATATCTTGCACGGCGGCAACGAAAAATCCGTCCTTCTTTGCCGTCATCAAGGCGTAAAGCGCGTCCTCAAATACGACCGTTTCCTCCTTTTTCGTGCCGAGAGCTTCAAGCGCCGCCCGATAAATATGCGGCGTTTCCTTGTTATATCCGACCTCCGCGCAAGTCAGTATTTCCACGAAGCAATCACGAATGCCGAGCCTACCAAGCACCTCCTCTACGATCGGTCTGTCCGTAACGGTCGCCACGCACATTTTTACGCCTTTGCTTTGCAGATCACGGAGAAATTCAAGCACACCGTCTTTGAGCGTGACCTTGGTTCTGTAAGCCTTCGCTACCATATTGTTTACGCCGTCAACGATTTCCTCTACGGAAAGAGGCACGCCGTAATGCTCTATGTAATATTCAGCCGCTTGCTCGAGGGTGAATGTCTTAAAGGTTTTGGTAAGATTTTCTCTCGGCTCTTTTCCGAGAGTACGCAAATAATCCTCGCCAAAGGTATCCCATATAAACATGGAATCGACGAGCGTTCCGTCAAAATCAAATATTGCGCCCTTGATCATATAATACCGAGCTCCTTCGCTCTCGCCACAAGCTCTATTGTTGCTGTTTTCGGGCTTTCGGCTTTCATAATAGCAGATACGACACAGATGCCTGCGATGGGAATGCCTGCGAGAACGTCGATGTTGTTTTTGTTAAGTCCTCCGATGGCATTGACGGGAATCGGAACGGCTTTGCAAATATCAGCCAAGGTTTCGGTTGAGGTGAGAACGGTTTTTACCTTGGTTGTGGTCGGATAGATCGCGCCGACACCGAGGTAGTCTGCTCCGCCCTCGTAGGCTTCCAGCGCCCAAGGAACTGTCTTGGCGGTCGCGCCGATGATAAAGTTATCACCAAGGATCTTTCTTGCGGTTGCGATGGGCATATCCTCTTTTCCGAGATGGACGCCCTCTGCTCCTACGGCAAGGGCAACGTCGATACGGTCATCAATAATCAGTGGAACGTTATATTTTTTCGTCAGAGCGTGAACCTTTTCCGCAAGCTCAATATATTCCATGGTCGATTTGTTCTTCTCACGGAGCTGAAGGATCGTCGCACCGCCTTCCAGTGCTTCCTCCACGCGGCGGAGAAATTCTGCTTCCTCAAAGCCCGTGGAATCGGTTATAAAATAAAGTGTTGTGTCAATTTTTTTCATATTCGCTCCTTATACGTAGAGGTAATCGTTCAGCACGGGCTGAAGTCCTTCTCCCTCAATATCCTTATACATCTTGTCAAGACTGCGGTTATCGTCGATCTCAAACTGCTCGTCGCCTTGCACCTCATCGGTTTCTTTTCCGTTGTATTTGCTGTCGTGGTCGCCAATACCCGTAGAAACACCTGCCGATACCTTGGTGGCGGCGATTTTCACGATGCCGTTGCGGAATTCCGCGCTCTCACGGGAGGATACGGTGATTCCAACGAAAGGAAGGAAAATACGATAAGCGCAGATGATCTGACAGAGCTGTTTTTCGTGAACGTCGAGAGGATTGATCTTATCATTGTTGATGATAGGACGAAGACGTGGACAGGACAGCGACATCTCGGCGTGAGGATATTTCCTCTGCAAATAGTAGACGTGCAAAGCACTTGCCAAAGCATCCTTGCGGAAGTCCGAGAGACCGAGCAACGCCGAGAACGCCACACCTCTCATACCGCCGCGCAATGCTCTTTCTTGAGCATCAAAACGGTACGGCCATACACGTTTGTGTCCGAGCAGGTGAAGCTGTTCGTATTTGTCGGTATCGTAGGTTTCTTGGAATACGGTCACGTAATCCGCGCCGCATTCGTGGAGATACCTATATTCATCGGTATTGACGGGATAGATTTCAAGCCCGACCATACGGAAATACTTTCTTGCAAGCTTACAGGCTTCACCGATGTACTCCACGTTGCTCTGCGCTCGGCTCTCGCCCGTAAGGATGAGGATTTCTTCCATTCCGCTGTCGGCAATGACCTTCATCTCCTTTTCGATCTGCTCCATAGAGAGCTTCATACGGTTGATGTGGTTATAGCAGTTGAAGCCGCAATACACGCAATAGTTCTCGCAATAGTTTGCGATATAAAGGGGCGTAAACAGATAGACGGTATTGCCGAAATGCTTGCTCGTTTCCAGTCTTGCTCTCTCTGCCATCTGTTCAAGAAACGGCTCTGCCGCAGGTGACAAAAGTGCCTTGAAATCTTCTATTGAGCAAGTGGTGTGTTCAAGAGCTACACGTACATCTCTTGCCGTGTATTTTGAATAGTCGTAGGAGTTCATCTGCGACAAGACAAGGGAGCATACGTCCGATTCGATGACCTCCATGCCGGGCAGATATTCCATGTGGTTCTTACGGCTCGTGGGATCGGTTTCGATGCGGTGCTTTTTTTCAAGTGCTTCGGGCGACAGATGCTCCGAATCTACAAAAAATTGGTTTTCCATTATGATCACCTCAATCTCTGAGGAAGCCTGTCAAGGGATCGGATGCGGATGCGCCACGAGTGAGAACTCTGCCGAGTCCCGAAAGATATGCCTTGCGACCTGCTTCAATTGCCTGCTTGAACGCTGACGCCATCATGGGAAGGTCGCCTGCGGTTGCAAGCGCGGTGTTCGCCATAATGGCCGCCGCGCCCATCTCCATGGCTTCGCAAGCCTGAGAAGGTCTGCCGATGCCCGCATCCACGATGATGGGCAGGTCGATCTCGTCAATGAGTATCTGAATGAATTCCTTGGTTGCAAGACCTTTGTTTGAGCCGATAGGAGAAGCCAATGGCATAACACTTGCCGCGCCTGCATTCACAAGGTCACGCGCGGTGTTCAAATCGGGATACATATACGGCATTACCACAAATCCCTCTTTTGCAAGGATCTCGGTTGCCTTGACGGTTTCCACGTTATCGGGAAGGAGATATTTGGAGTCGCGCATGATCTCGATCTTGACGAAATTACCGCACCCAAGCTCACGGGCAAGGCGAGCGATGCGAACGGCTTCCTCGGCGTTTCTTGCGCCCGAGGTGTTGGGCAGAAGCGTAATTCCTTTGGGGATATAGTCGAGAATGTTTTCGTGCTCCTTGGTGTTGGCACGGCGTACCGCCAAGGTGATGATCTCAGCTCCGGCATCTTTGACGGCCGCCTCGATCAGCTTCATGGAATATTTACCCGAGCCGAGAATGAATCGGGAACCAAATTCGCGGCCGCCGATGATAAGCTTGTCATTGTTCATTTTACTTTCCTCTTTTCTTTATACATCAAATTGTTTTGCTAAAATACGAAGCACCGTATGCGCCTGGTGTGCCGCGCACAGTGCGACACGGGGAGCAACAAGGCCGATGCCGTCCGACACCTCACTCGTTTCATCCCCGCAAAGATAGAACTTGCTCGTAATTTTTCTTGTCTTGATACTATTGGTCACGCCCATGCCTGCCATACCCGACGCGGCAACAAGATATTTGCCGGGGAGCTTGGAAAGAACGATATTTGCAAATATTGCTTTACATTCCGCATCATCAAAGGCTTCGCAGATGACGTCCGCATCAGAGAGAAGCGTTAAGGAATTTTCTTCCGTGATACGCTCGGTGTGTGCTTCAAGCGCAATGTACGGAGCGATCTTTTGCAGGTTGTCCGCGAGAGCATCGGTCTTATACATACCGATCTGATCAGCCTTATATTGCTGACGGTGAAGATTGGTGATATCCACACGGTCAAAGTCGATAAGGATCAGCCTTCCGATGCCTGCACGCGCGAGGTGGACGGCGATATTCGAGCCAAGACCGCCAAGGCCACACACGGCAACCGTTGCGGATGAAAACGCGCGATATAGCTCTTTGCCATGGCGCTCCTCTAAAGCTTTATTCCATTCTTCTTTTGTCGGGATCACTTAACCACCTCCCACAAAGCTGACGATTTCAAGGCTGTCACCATCACGAAGCACGGTTTCGCCGTACTGCGCCATGGGAACAATATCGCCGTTGCGCTCGACAGCGATTCGCTTCCTATCATAGTCCGTTGTCGAAAGATACTCGGCAAGAGACTTGCCGGCAATATCCTTCTCTTCTCCGTTCACCTTTACCATTTTCTCACCTCCAAAAAATTGCAACAAAAAAAGGAGCTACCGATTCGGTAACTCCAAAAATTTCTTTGTTCCTCCCAATATCCTCGTATCAGGCATCCCTACGTTGGCATTATCCAAATCAGGTTCTCGGTCGAAGGTCGCACCTTCCTCTCAGCCTGTATACAAGCTCCCGTTTATTCAGTTGTTCCTATATTATACACCTGCTTACAGAAAAAAGCAAGTGGATTTTATATTTTTCTCGGATTTATTTTTACACAACCATTATATCACCTTTTTATATTTTTTTCAACCGCTTCCACCCTGCTTTTCGCCCCTTCGGGGAGAATGATTTCTACGAAGCCGGTGGCGCTTGAATATTCTTCTCTGCTTTTGCGGTATACTATCCTTATACAAACGCAGTAAGGAGGATATATCATGGCAAAGTACAAATGCAAGACGTGCGGCGAGGTTTTTGAAGTGCCGAAGGGCGCAGAGCCCGTGTGCCCGAAATGCCATCAGGCAGGTGACGGACTTGAGGTCCTCGAGATCGCAAGGGAAACAAAATACGCCGGCACACAGACCGAGAAAAACCTGGAGGCCGCCTTCGCGGGCGAATCCATGGCGAGAAACAAATACACCTATTTTGCATCCAAAGCAAAAAAAGAAGGCTTTGAGCAGATCGCCGCGCTGTTTTTAAAAACCGCAGACAACGAAAAGGAGCACGCGAAGCTCTGGTTCAAGGAGCTATCGGGCATTGAAGGGACGGCGGAAAACCTTTTGCAGGCGGCGGAGGGAGAAAACAACGAATGGACCGATATGTACGACGGCTTCGCAAAAACCGCCGATGAGGAGGGCTTTCACGAGCTGGCGAATAAATTCCGCTTGGTGGCCGAGGTGGAAAAGCACCACGAGGAGCGTTACAGAGCCCTTCTCAAAAACGTGGAGATGGGCGAGGTTTTCAAAAAAAGCGAGGTCAAGATTTGGGAATGCCGCAACTGCGGCCACCTCGCGATCGGTACAGAGGCGCCCGAGGTCTGCCCCACCTGCAACCATCCGAGAAGCTATTTCGAGATACACGCAAAAAATTACTAAAAAAGGCGAGGATACTCGGAAAAACCGAGATATCCTCGCGCATTTTATTTTCGCTCTATGAGAGCGTTTTTTTATTCAAAGCGTCAAGAATTAAACCTTGGGACCTGCCTCAACGAGAGCCTTGCCCTCCTCGTTGCCGGTGTACTTTGCAAAGTTCTTTACAAAGCGAGCCGCAAGATCCTTTGCCTTTGCATCCCACTCAGCAGCGTCTGCATAGGTGTCTCTGGGATCGAGGATCGCGGGATTTACGCCGGGAAGCGCGGTGGGAACTTCAAGATTGAAGTAAGGAACCTTCTTGGTGTCTGCCTTAAGGATAGAACCGTCAAGGATCGCATCGATGATACCGCGGGTATCCTTGATGGAGATACGCTTGCCGCTACCGTTCCAGCCGGTGTTTACAAGGTAAGCCTTTGCGCCTGCCTTTTCCATCTTCTTAACGAGCTCCTCGCCGTACTTGGTGGGATGAAGCTCAAGGAATGCGGCACCGAAGCATGCGGAGAAGGTGGGAGTGGGCTCGGTGATGCCGCGCTCGGTTCCTGCAAGCTTGGAGGTGAAGCCGGAGAGGAAGTAATACTTCGCCTGCTCGGGGGTAAGGATGGAAACGGGAGGAAGAACGCCGAATGCATCAGCGGAAAGGAAGATCACGTTCTTTGCATCGGGACCCTTGGAAACGGGACGAACGATCTTCTCGATGTGGTCGATGGGGTAAGAAACGCGGGTGTTCTCGGTTACGGAGCCATCAGCGAAAGCGCAAACGCGGACTGCATCTACGGTTACGTTCTCAAGAAGAGCGTTTCTCTTGATCGCGTTGTAGATATCGGGCTCGGAATCCTTATCGAGGTTAATAACCTTTGCATAGCAGCCGCCCTCGAAGTTGAATACGCCCTCGTCGTCCCAGCCGTGCTCGTCATCACCGATGAGAAGACGCTTGGGGTCGGTGGAAAGGGTGGTCTTACCGGTACCGGAAAGGCCGAAGAAGAGTGCG
>JAZQTA010000114.1:0-9686 GCA_045630385.1 Eubacteriales bacterium
CGGTATGGATAAGAACGAGATCGTCATCGAAGCGCGCCGCTACGATACCTTCGATACCTCGATCCTTCCTTATGAGGATTGCTGCACCGTATTCACGCCGCGCCATCCCAAAACCCAGCCCAAGCGCGAGGAAGTGATGGCCGAGCTTGCAAAGCTCGATTTCGACGCCTTGATGGAAGAGGCCTACGCCACGATGACGACCGAAACGAAGCTGGTGTACGAAAATTACAGATAAATACGGCGAAGGGATACTGCTTTTTTCGGTGTCCCTTCGTTTTTCTTTTAAAGCACCCCTAAGTTTTGTTAAGATTTTGGTGGATTTTGCGGATTGACGGAAGCGGCGTTTTGTTTTATAATGAGAGTAAATTTCGTTTAAAAGGAGATGGGTATGGAAAAATATCTTCATGCGCAGGTTTTTAAACGATTTGTCCGTATGCCGTACGGCCATATCGTGGACAGCGCGGATCTTGAGGGAAATGCCGTGATCCCCACGGCTGAGGAATGCCGTGCGAATCTGCCGTCGATCCTTGCGTGGTCGACTCCGATCGCAAACGGAGCGATGTTCGGCGGTCTGTATCTTTACGCGCTTTGCGAAAGGTACGCGGCAGAGCCGGACGGGACACTGCAAAAGGAGATCGGTATTTTGATCCGCGGTCTTCTTCTGCTTTGCGATATCTCCGAGGTGGACGGCTTTATTGCGCGCGGTGTCGCGGACGACGGCGTGACGCACTATCCTTGCTCCTCCAACGACCAGACCGGACCTTGGATCCTCGGTCTTTGGAAGGCGATGCATTCCGATGCCACGGATGCTGATATGAAGGAAGAGATCCGAAAGCGGCTTTTTCGCACGCTGAACGGATTTTATCAAAACGACTGGGTGTTCCGAAACGAATGGGCGGGCACGGCGCTCGGCAGCTATAAAAGCGGCGATTTCCGTAACTGCGCCAAGTTCCTTTTTGCGGCGGCCGTTGCAAAGGAGCTCGGCATCGTTTCGGCAGAGGAGCTTTCCTCGTACGCCACGCAAATTCCGAGCAAATGTATGCACACCCGCCGTCAGATCCTCGAGAAGGGGTGTGTGCACGAGATGCTGGCGACCCCCGTTTTACATCAGTTTTGGATCACCGTTTGCGCCCATCTCTCGCTTTGCGAGCTTTGCGCGCTGGATCCGGAGGGAGCGGAGCAGTATCGCAGGGGAGTGGCGCTCGATGCCTATACGGCGCGATTCTTCGCCCGTCGGTTTCACGACTATACGCCCGATAAATTTCCTCCGTACGATCACGATTGGCGTAAGATCCTTCCCGAGCTGAAGCAGGGGCAGACCTACGAGCAGATCCTTGCGGAGGGTAGGCGCGCCAACGATCTGTACGGCAATCTTTGCCCCGTGCGCTATCATGAGAGAGAAACGCTCGGGCAGGCGCTGTTCAGTATCTGGATGGCGGTGACGGGCGGCGATGCCGCTGTGGCGGACGATGCCTACGCCGCGCTCTGTGAGTGCGTTCGGGCGGTGGATTGGGATCGGGTCGGCCAGTGCTATGCCTTTGCGGCGGAATGCGCCCTGATCGCCTATCGGGTAAGATACGGGAGCGATGCCTCTTAAGATCGGCGTGCGCGAAAATAAATATATTATAATTGTGACACTACAGTACACCGTACGCCGCTTTTAAATAAAATACTTGACAAAAATTCTCATTTGTGTTAAACTTATCTATGCGTGTATTTTTAGACATTTTAATTTAAAACAAAAAAAGGAGAATGACAGAATGAAAAACAGCGCAACTCGCCGCTCTCTGCTTTCGTGCATCATTTCATTGGTGCTTTGCATGGCAATGCTCGTTGGAACGACCTTCGCTTGGTTTACCGACAGTGTATCGAGTGGCAAAAACACGATCATTGCGGGAAATTTGGACGTGGAGCTTTACCACACCAATGCCTCCGTAACGAAGGAAACCGTCCAGGGGGCAACCGATCTTTTCGAAGACGTTGATGCAGGTCATTGGGAGCCCGGTGCAATGGCTTATGAGAAGTTTACGGTGGAGAACGAGGGGGAGCTTGCCCTCAAGTATCAGTTTATCCTGAACGCAACCAATCCCACCGTGGTGGACGGAGTGTCCTTTACGAGCCTTCTTAAGGTTGCGATCGTTGGCTCCGATTTCGTTTACACGCGCGAAAACGCAGCAAAGATCACGACATGGGAAAGCCTCTCGACCTTCCATCTCTACGGACAACTGGAAAAGGGGGCGTCCGAGGATCACGGCGTCATTGTTTGGTGGCAGCCTTCCGCACAGGATAATCTCTTTAATATAAATAACGGCAGATCCGATCAAGCAAAGGTTGATATCGGCATAAGCTTGATCGCAACCCAGCTTGGAAGTGAGTACGATAGCTTTGGTAAGGATTACGATGCTTCGGCTGACGGATTTGTAAGCACGATCTTCGGCTTTGGAAGCGAAGAGGATCTGGAGCCGTTCGGCGGCGCTTCCTCAAATCTTTCCGTTTCAAACGGTGAGGCTCTTGTTAACGGTGCAGGCGCGACCAACACCGTTATCGGTGAAGCGCTTGACAAGACGAAGGTAACGCAGTCTTATGATATGGATATTACCGACATGGCTGCAGGTGAATCGATTACCGTTTCTGCAGGCACGCAGACACAGAGCACGAGTCTTAAAGTCGAAAGAGGCTCCGCAAAGATCTATGTAGGTGAGGGGTTTGCAACTCTGCTTGGAACGCTTGAGGGCACGGAGATCACCGTGTCGCACGCATCTTACGTAGATGCAAACGGCAATCTTATCCTTACCACCGTAATTACCGACGGTAGTGACAGCCTGACCTATACCGAGACCTTCGCTTCCATTGAGGCTTCTGCGACGCTGGTTTGGAAGATTAAGGAAGTAACCGAGGCTTCCAAGGTAACGATCGATAACTTTGCGGTTAACGCCGTAGATCTTGTCGAGGATATGACCGTTTCGGTTTATACGGAAGCAGAGATTGCGGCAGCCTTCGCTGCGGGCAAGAGCGTTAAGCTTCCTGCTGACATTATCACGAGCAAGGTGCTCGTAGTTCCCGAAGGCAAGTCTGTAACGCTGGATCTTAACGGCTTTAATCTGAAGGCTGCGGATCCGCAGAACAGCTATGCGATCAACAACCACGGCAATCTGACGATCATGGATTCTGCCGCTTCTTCCGGTAAGAGTGGTTCTGTGGTTGCTCGCGGTATTTACAACGGTTATGATGCCGAAGGCGCGCATCACACCAATGCGAAGCTCACCGTTATGAACGGTATTTTTAACGCAATGGGAACGAATGGCGGCGCGGCTGTATATAACTACGGCGAGCTCGTCATTCATGACGGTAATTTCACCTCTGTCGGCGGTTATGCGCTGAACAACCAGGCCTCCGGTAAGATCACCGTTTACAACGGTAACGTTCGCGGCGGTATCTACAATCTGGGTGATCTGACGATTGAAAAAGCTGACGTTTATCAGCACATCAGCGGAAGACACGCGATCTACAACTGGATGGGAAGCGTAACGATCAACGACGGTACCTTCGATAGCGAGTCCGGAAATGAGCTGATCCTTGCGGACGGAACGGATGCATCCGTCGTTATCAACGGTGGTATATTTGATAAGACCGCGAAGTCCTGGCTCTTCGGTGCGGCTACCGGAAAGAATATCACCTTTATCATCACGGGCGGTACCTTTAACGGCTATGTAAATAAGCCCGAGATGTCGGTTGATACCGTTCGTCCCTTCGGCGATAAGTTCGAGATCTACGGCGGTACCTTCAACTTCGATCCTACGCAGTGGGTTGTTGAGGACTTTACGGTAACGAAGGTTGCTGATATGTCTTACACCGTTTCCTATAACGGTATGCTCGTAAGAACCGCCGAGGAGCTTGCCCTTGCGCTTGCTACCGGTACGAACGTAAAGCTTATGGCTGATATTGCCGTTTCCGAGAAAATTGCAATTCCCGAGGGGAAGGTAAACGTTCTTGATCTGAACGGAAAAACGATCTCCACCACGGGCGGCAATGCAATCTATAACGAGGGTGATCTCACGATCATCGGTGCCGGCAAAATCACATCCGTTTCGAACTATGCGATCCGCGTTCAGCGTGGTAGCCTGCTTATCGATTCGAATGACGTTGAGGTTTCTTCCGATTTCGGTGCGATTTCCGTATTCAACGGAGCGAACGTAACGATCAATGGCGGTCATTATTTCAACAGAGGCTATAACGATAAAACCTCTCATGCGATCTACCTTGGCGGCTACGGAACGATCAACATCAACGGCGGTACCTTCGATAGCGGCTATTCGAACGGTGGCATCGATACCATCTGTGGCTATGGCTGGTCGAACACAGAAAACGCGAAGGCTGTGATCAACATCTGTGGCGGTGAATTCTATCCCAGCGAGCTGGACGGTGCTTACTTCTTTATTTCCAATTACGATGGCTCTTGGACCGAGATCAACATCAGCGGCGGTACCTTCCATAAGTATGATCCCGCAAAGATCGGCGGCACCAAGCTTGCGGCAGGCTTCGTATCTGTTGCAGGCGCTGATAGCACCTTTACGGTTCAACCCGAGTAATTCAAAAAGTGCAATGAAAGAAAGCGTGCCGCGGTCGATCTGCGGCAGGGGCATGGCGCATGAAGCGCCATGCCCGTTTTCTTTGTGCACCGTACGCCGCTTTAATATAAATAAAATACTTGACAAATAATTTTATTTATGATAAAATAATGCCGTATGAGGATTTCTTGCAAAAAGAGGCCTCCGCAGAGCCCTGGAAAAGAGAATGCACGGTTGGTGAAAGCTGCATAGGGTGAGGCGGTCGGTGTAGCTTTTTGTCCCTTTGGGGATCTCCGGGAAGAACGGCTTTGGCTTATTAGAACCCGGCGCGTGAGCCGCGTTAACGGCGTTGAGTGATAAATTCGGGTGGTACCGCGTACATAACGCCCCGAGAATTGCGTTTTTGCAGTTCTCGGGGCGCTTTTTTTGATTTCAAAATAAAAACATATAAGTGAGGAAACAGTCATGAACAAGGAATTGCCGAAGAATTATGCCCCTTCGGAATTTGAGGATCGCATCTATAAAAATTGGTGCGACAAGGGGTATTTCAAGCCCGATGCGGACAAGAAGAAGCCCGCATTTTCGATCGTTATCCCCCCGCCCAACGTAACGGGACAGCTCCACATGGGACACGCCTTGGACGAAACTCTGCAGGACATTCTCTGCCGTTATAAGAGAATGCAGGGCTTCTCCACCCTTTGGGTGCCCGGTACGGACCATGCGGGTATTGCAACCCAGATCAAGGTAGAGGAGAATCTTCGTGTGAACGAAAATCTCACGCGCTATGACCTCGGCCGTGAGAAATTCCTTGAGAGAGTTTGGGATTGGAAAAATCAGTACGGCTCTCGCATTATCAACCAGCTGAAAAAGCTGGGTGCATCCTGCGATTGGTCGCGCGAGCGCTTCACGATGGACGAGGGATGCCCCCGCGCCGTTCGCGAGGTTTTCGTCAACCTCTATGAAAAGGGACTCATTTACCGTGGCTACCGCATCATCAACTGGTGCCCCAATTGCCGCACCGCACTTTCGGATGCGGAGGTTGAGTACACCGAGCAGCCCGGCGCATTCTGGCAGGTTCGCTATCCCGTGAAGGATAGCGAGGGCGAGTACGTGACGATCGCGACCACCCGTCCCGAGACCATGCTGGGTGATACGGCGGTTGCCGTTCATCCCGAGGATGAAAGATACACGCACCTCGTTGGCAAGAAGCTGATCCTGCCCCTCGTCGGCAAGGAGATCCCCGTGATCGCGGATGAATACGTAGAGCGCGATTTCGGAACGGGCTGTGTAAAAATCACCCCCGCGCACGACCCGAACGACTTTGAGGTAGGTAAGCGCCATAACCTTGAAATTATCAAGACCTTTAACGACGATGCGACCATCAGCGAGCAGTACGGCGGCAAGTACGCCGGCATGGATCGCTTTGAGGCAAGAAAGGCCATCGTTGCGGATCTGGAGGCAGGCGGCTTCCTTGTAAAGACCGAGCCCTATTCGCATAACGTCGGCACCTGCTACCGTTGCAAGACCACCGTTGAGCCTTTGACCTCGGATCAGTGGTTCGTAAAGTTGGTGCCCTTGGCAAAGCCCGCTTTGGAGGTCGTTAAGAACGGGGAAGTGAAGTTCGAGCCCGAGCGCTTCTCCAAGACCTATATCAACTGGATGGAAAACTGCCATGACTGGTGCATTTCGCGTCAGCTTTGGTGGGGTCACCGCATTCCCGCGTTCTACTGTGACGCCTGTGGGGAAATGACGGTTTCCAAGACCGATATCGATACCTGCCCGAAGTGCGGCGCGAAGGTGCGCCAGGAGGAGGACGTGCTGGATACCTGGTTCTCGTCCGCACTCTGGCCCTTCTCCACGATGGGCTGGCCGGATAACACGGAGGATATGCAGCGCTATTATCCCACGGACGTGCTTGTCACCGGCTACGATATCATCTTCTTCTGGGTGGCGAGAATGATCTTCTCCGCTTTGGAGCATACGGGTAAGAAGCCCTTCTCCACCGTGTTTATCCACGGTCTTGTAAGAGATGCGAAGGGAAGAAAGATGTCCAAGTCTCTCGGTAACGGTATTGATCCTCTGCAGATGATCGATCAGTACGGTGCGGACGCGCTTCGCTTTGCGCTTGCAACGGGTAACGCCCCCGGTAACGATATGCGCTTCTCGGATGAAAAGATCGAGGCCGCAAGAAACTTCGCAAATAAGCTTTGGAACGCATCCCGCTTCGTGCTTATGAATCTGGATGAGGAGGATACCGCCGCTCTGCCCGCAGAGGAGGCAATGACGATCGAGGATCGTTGGATCCTTTCCCGCCTTGCAAAGACGGTTGCCACCGTGGAAGAGAATATGGATAACTTTGAGCTTGGCGTGGCGCTGGGCGAGATCTATAACTTCACCTGGGACACCTTCTGTGACTGGTACATCGAGATGGCGAAGAGCCGTATCTTCGAAAAGGGAAGCGCCGGCGCGAAGACCGCGAAGAGCGTGCTTTGCTACGTGCTCACCGCGATCCTGAAGCTCCTTCATCCCTTCATGCCCTTCATCACCGAGGAAATTTACGGTGCGCTTCCCGGCGCGGGCGAGAGCATCATGATCTCCGAGTATCCCGATGCGAAGAGCATTCCCGTATACGAGGATGCCGCAGAGGATATCGACCGTATCATCACCGCGATCACCGCGATCCGTAACCGCCGTGCGGAAATGAACGTTCCTCCCTCGAAGCGTGCAAAGCTCTTCGTTGTGACCAAATACGAGAGCACCTTTAAGAGCACCGCGAAGATCCTTGAAAAGCTTGCGGGTGTATCCGAGGTCATTCTTACGGATGCGTATGCGGGCGAGGATGCCGTTTCGATCGCAACCGAGGCGGGCAACCTCTATATTCCTCTTGCGGACGTGATCGATTTCGAGAAGGAAAAGGCTCGCCTTACCGCCGAGATCGAGAAGAACGAGGGCGAGATCCTTCGTATTGAAAAGAAGCTTTCCAACGAGGGCTTCGTTGCAAAAGCACCTGCGGCAGTCATCGAGGGCGAAAAGAAGAAGCTCGAGAAGTATCTCTCCACGAGAGAGTCGCTTGCCGCCGCTATTGCAAAACTTAAGTAATTTGCAAACAATTGATTGCAAAAAATAGTTTTATGATAGAACTTGAGAATTTATCCTCGGTTATCTATGCGGGGCAGTTTGAAAATGAAAGCACGCCCGATGTGCTTGTGATCGAGGACGGAGTGGAGGAGATCGCGGAGAATGCCTTCCGCGGCTTCTCCGCCTTGAAAAAAGTGGTTTTTCCGCCGTCGCTTCGCCGCATCAGCGCGGCCGCCTTTGCGGATTGCAAAAATCTTTCGGAGCTTTCGATTCCCTTCGGACTGTGCGAGATCGGAGACGAGGCGTTCAGCGCCTGCTCTTCGCTTACGGGCGTTCGTCTGCCCGATAGCGTTACGCATATCGGAGAGGGATGCTTTGAGGGGTGCGCCTCGCTTTCTTCAGTCAAGCTCTCCGAGAGCCTTGGCTCGATCGGCGCGGGGGCGTTCTCCTTCTGCTTCAATCTTCATCATATTGAGATCCCCGATAGCTGCTATGCGATCGAATTTAACGCCTTTTCGGGATGCTTTTCGCTCGAAAGCGTGAAGCTTTCGCGCAATATGCAAAGCGTGGAGGAATCGCTTTTCGAGGGTTGCCGAAGCCTTGCTCAGATCGATCTGCCGGCAGGACTTGTGCGCATCGGCCGTCGCGCCTTCCGCGGCTGTATGGGACTCGTTTCGCTCATCCTTCCCGTATCGCTTCTTGAGATCGGGCTGGATGCCTTTGCGGACTGCGCGGCACTTCGCCGCCTTGCGATCCCGAAGGGCGTGCGCGAGCTGGAGGATAACGAGGTCTTTAACGGATGCAATTCTTTGCGCGAGATCTCTTACGGCGGCAATGCCGAGGGCTGGGAGCGTCTGCTTGGCGGTCAAACGCTGACGGTGCCGACTGCCACCGGCGTGATTACCCCGAAAATTTATTTTTTGGACGTGAAAAATGAAATTTAAATGCCTGGTTCTTGACCATGACGATACGGTCGTCAACAGTACGGCAACCATCCATTATCCTTGCTTTGAGAAGTACCTTGCCGAGCGCAAGCCGCATCTTTCGGGAAAATTCGATTTGGATACGTATTTTCGTAAAAATTTTGATCCCGGCGTGCTGGAGTTTTTCGCAAACGACGTGGGGCTTTCCGAAAAGGAAATGGAGGAGGAAGAATATTATTGGCGCGATTACGTGAAAAGCCACGTGCCGCGCGCATACCCCGGAATGAAGCGGATCATGGAGCGCTTCCTTGCCGAGGGCGGTATTCTTGCGGTCGCCTCGCATTCGCTTACCTGCTATATCGAGCGTGACTATAAGGAAAACGGCCTGCCGCACCCCGACGTGATCTATGGCTGGGATATGCCGAAGGAGAAGCGCAAGCCCGCGCCCTTTGCAATGCAGGATCTGTGTGAGCGCTACGGTCTTTTACCGGAGGAAATTCTGATGGTGGACGATCTGAAGCCGGGCTTCGATATGGCGCGGGCCGCCGGCGTTCCCTTTGCCGCCGCAGGCTGGGCGCACAATATAGAGGAGATCGCATCCTTTATGCGCCGCCATTGCGACTATTATCTTTCGGATACCGCCGCGCTTGAATCGCTTTTGTTTGAAGGCTGATCACGCGTGCGCCCCGCAAGAGGGAAACGCATTCCTTGTTAAATTTTAGATTTTCCGTTTTCCCTTGACAAAATAGGAAAAAAATAGTAAAATATATTTGTATTATAAAATAAAACCATGTGAGGTGATTTTTATTTTAAGCATTAAATTGATTTCCGCACAGGGTGACGTCAAGTTCAAGGCCTACGGTAACGAAATCGACGAGCGCTTTGAGGGTGAATACGAGGAGGGCGATAAGTTTCGCGTTGACCTCTCGGATACCTCTTTTATGAAGATCTCGCTGGACGAGAATCTTCCCGAAAGCATCGTCTACGTGCCGGACGGATTTTTTGAGTTTGTGATCCCCTTCGGTTATGAGAGAAAGGCGTGCTACGCGCCCGGCACCTTTGCCGATGCGAGCCATCGCGTTCGTGTCAGCGAGCCGACGGATGCGGAGGTATACGG
>JAZQTA010000115.1:0-12034 GCA_045630385.1 Eubacteriales bacterium
GCCTCCGACTTGATATTCCTCCACCGAGCACCAGCGAACCTTCAGCCCGATCGCCTTTTCGTATTCCTCTGCCATCTCGCCCCAGGTCATGCCGTGCCCCGAATAAACGGTGAAGGTCTCGCCGAGAGCATTCTTCTTGAAAAGAAGGTTGGCAATCAGCTTGCCGGAGTTGCCCGCCCAGTCGATCCCTGCCTTGAAATCCTTAACGAATGCAGGCAAGGGAAGCGCTCTGCCTTCCTCTGCCGCCTTCAAAAGCTTGTCCCCCGAATACATAAGGAGGTCGATGCGGCGGTCGGAAAAGGAGATAACGGGGCGCACGATCGTAAAGGGCTCGCCCGCTCTTTCGGTGCGCAAATAGTTTTCGCATCTTGCCTTGGGAAGCGCGTATTTTTCGTTAGCGAGAAAATCCTCGTCCTTTATTACGTCGAGAAGCCGAGGTGCGGCTTCTGTGATCGGATGCTGCTCGTCGGCGTAAACGCGGTAGGAGGATAAAAAGATCAGATGATCGGTGTTTTCGATCAGAAGAGGATGCACTCTTTTATAGTCCTCGATCTCCTCGTAATGGATGAAGTTAACGATTCCGTTGTAGTGCTTTTCCGAAAACAGCTTTTTCAAAAGCGCTTCGGAAACGTAATCGCGGTGAAAAATAAGGCGTTCGTTATCGGATATCTTTTCCTCCGGGCAGATGATCTCCAAGGTTGCGCCGAGGCGCAAAAGCTCCTCTGCAGTATACGTGCCAAGCGTTCCGCCGCCGCCTATCAGTAAAACCCTTTTATCTTGATACATATTCCGTCCTCCTTTTTAAAAATTATAGCATATTGACAGTAAAAGAAAAATATGATATTCTTTAATTACCGCATAATATTCTTTAGAAAAAGATGGAGAAAGCGCATTGAATGATATAGTATTCTTTAATAACTTCTGCTTCAACGAATATTCCTTCAAGGAAACGCATCACCGCGATAACAGTATGGGAGTGGATCGGCATTTTTTAGGCCTTATAAAGCATGGCCGCGGCCGCATCGTTTGCGGAGGCGAAAGGATCGAGATTGCCGAGGGGGAGCTTTTTTATATTCCGAAGGGCTGCCGATACCATTCCTATTGGATCGCGGAGGATCGCGTCGTTTTTGATTCCATTGGCTTTTTGTATTTTCCGAGCCACACCCCGAACGGTTACGCTTTGCAGAAAATACCGTACGATGCCGCGCTGATGCAAGCATTTGCGCCCTTGTCCGCGCGTAAGGAAGTAAATTCCGAATCGATTTCCGCGCTCTTTCGCGTGCTGGGGATGCTGGAGCATCGCCTACTGTGGGCAACCGCGGACCGCGACGTAACCGTCTGCGAAAAAATGCTTCGCTTGATGAAAAAGGATCCAACTCAAACGGTCGCTGAATACGCAAGGCAATGCGAGGTCAGCGAATCTCTTCTGTATCAGTACGTGAAAAAGGTGTCGGGAAAAACGCCGAATACGCACCGCAGGGAAGCGCTTCTCGCGCGTGCCGCCGAGCTTTTGATCGCCACCAATTATTCCGTTGAAGAGATCTGCGACCGCCTCGGCATCAGCTCTGCGGCGTATTTTCGAAGGATGCTCCGTGAGGTCTACGGAAAAACGCCCTCGCAGGTGAGAAAATCGGGCTACGTGATGTAGGTTCTGAAGTAAACTATACGGAGAGTGCTTTCTGCACTCTCCGTATAGTTTGTTATCCGAGCTTTTTCGGTGTGTCAACAAGTCCTGCAAGATAATCGATTGAAATGTTATAAAAGCGTGCAAGTGTTTTGTAGTGTTCTATTGGCATTTGCCACGCTCCGCTTTCCCAACGCGCGTATTGCTGCTGTCTTGTCCCTAGGATTGAGGCTATTTCTGCTTGCGTCTTGTCAGCATCTTCTCTAACATCTCTGAGTCGTTGGTAAAATTGCATAAGGTACTCCTGTCATAAATTATCCGAGTTTTTTCGGTGTGTCAACAAGTCCCGCAAGATAATCGAGTGATATGTTGTAGTATTTCGCCAAGATGACAAAGTGGTGCATTGGCATCTCGCGTTTTCCGCTCTCGTACAGCTGATATTGCTGTCGGGTGATATGTAAGATCATAGCGATATCCTCTTGCTTTTTATCTGCATCTTCTCTTGTATCTTTAAGTCTTTGATAGAAATACATATCGATCTCCCATTGAAAAGTTATTTATAGAATTATTATATCATTGCATTCAAAAAAATGCTTGACAAGCATTCAAATGAATGCTATAATATATAGTGTGAATTCGAACGAATGCTTTTTTTGAGGAGAGGATAATGAAAAAAACAATTGAAAAGCTATGGGAAGAGTATTATTGCGAAGTATGCGGGGTGATAGAAACCGAGGAAGAGAGGGCGTTGATAAAAAGGGCAGCCGAGATGCATCAAAGGGTGAGCGAGCAATTGACGAAGGAGCAGAATGATATCCTCGAGCCATACCTTGAGTTGCTATATGAAATGCAATCCTTTTGCGGGAAAAAGGGATTTTTTACGGGATGCGAATTTGCAACCGGCTTTCTGCTTGAAGCAATAAATTTTAGAGAATCGTGAATCAAAAAAATGCGCCTCGTACACAGATTTACGGAAAAGTAAGTCAAGTGTATAAGACGCATTTTTTATTGCTTGAAATTTTACGAAAGCGTGCTTAGAGCTCCATCTTCGTCTGTCCCGCCACGCCCTTTGAGGATGCGTCGGCGAACGAGTGATAGGGAATACCGAGATGCTCGTAGGCTCTGGGCGTTGCCTGTCTGCCGCGCGGTGTGCGCGAAAGGAAGCCGATCTGCATGAGATAAGGCTCGTAAACGTCCTCAATCGTGATGGCCTCCTCGCCGATGGTCGCCGCCAGCGTTTCAAGGCCAACGGGACCGCCGCCGTAGAATTTGATGATCGCCTCAAGCATTCTGCGGTCCACGTTGTCGAGTCCGAGCTCGTCGATCTCAAGGCTTTCGAGCGCCATATCTGCGATTTCGGAGGTCACGTTGCCGTCCCCCTTCACGAGTGCGAAGTCGCGCACGCGTTTAAGCAGACGGTTGGCAATACGGGGCGTGCCGCGAGAGCGCGAGGCAATGGCAAGCGCACCCTTTTCGGTAATGTCGATCTCAAGGATCCCCGCCGAGCGCTTGACGATCGTGGCAAGCTCCTCGGGCGTATAAAGCTCCAGCTTCAGAAGAACGCCGAAGCGGTCGCGCAGAGGCGTCGTCAGCTGTCCGGCTCTCGTGGTTGCGCCGATCAGGGTAAAGCGCGGGATCGTCAGGCGGATCGAGCGAGCGCTCGGTCCTTTTCCGAGGATAATATCCAAAGCGTAATCCTCCATCGCGGGGTAGAGGATCTCCTCCACGGCGCGGGAAAGACGGTGGATCTCGTCGATAAAAAGAACGTCGCCGTCCGAAAGTCCCGTGAGGATCGCGGCCAGGTCACCGGGCTTTTCGATCGCGGGGCCCGAGGTCGTGCGGATATTCACGCCGAGCTCGTTTGCGATGATGCCCGCAAGCGTCGTCTTACCGAGGCCGGGAGGGCCGTATAAAAGCACGTGGTCGAGCGCCTCGCCTCTGCGCTTTGCGCTCTCGATATAGATCGAGAGATTGCTCTTCGCCTTTTCCTGGCCGATGTACTGATCCAGGGTTTTGGGGCGCAGATTGTTTTCCACCTCCGCATCCTGTCCGGCATCGTATTCATTGGAAACGATGCGGTTTTCAAAGTCAAATTCGTTCACTTCTTCCATCATATCGCACCGTCCTCCTTATCTTGCAAGCTTTTTGAGTGCAAGGCGGATCAGCGTGCCTGCGTCCGCCCCCTTGGTGTCCACGCCCTTCAGGGCGGAAAGCACCGTGTTTTTATCGTAGCCGAGTGCCATCAGCGCCTCGGTCGCATCCGAGAGAACGCCGCCCATCGGCATGCTCTGCGCCATAGGCGCGCCAAGCCCCTTCGGGGAAGCGCTCATCATATCCTTTGCGATCTTATCCTTCAGCTCCAGCACTACGCGTGCCGCCGTCTTTGCGCCGATACCGGGGGCGCGCGCGATCGCCTTCGTATCCTCGCTTGCGATTGCCAGCGCAAGATCGTCGGGCGTCATCGTGGAAAGAATGCTCATGGCCGCCTTCGGTCCGATACCGCTCACGGAGGTCAGCTTCATAAAGCTTTCGCGCTCCTCTTGGGAGATGAAGCCGAAAAGCTCGATGCCGTCCTCGCGAACGGCAAGATGCGTCAGAAGCTTGCACCCCTTGCCAACCTTGTCGCCAAGAAGCGCCGCCGTCACGTTCGAAACGGTCATCTGGTAGCCAACGCCGCCGCAGTCGATCACGGCGATGGGCGCATCCAATACGGCAAGCGTGCCGTTTACGTAGTAAAACATATCATTACATGGGAAAGGAATCGGTTTAGCCTCCGTTTTCCTCTGCCGTTTCCACCTTTCGTATCATTTTTTCGAGGGCAATGCGGGAAAAGGTCATATCCCGTCCGCATCCCTCGCACCGAATGCGAACGTCGCTTCCCGTGCGCAGAACGCGAAAGCGGAAATCTCCGCAGGGGTGCTTTTTTTTCATAACGAGCAGGTCGCCCTCCGAAAAACGCAAAATTTCCATTCTTCGCCCTCCGATCTGTATTTATCTCTTATATTGTACCATATTTTTGACGAAAAGTAAAGCCCATAATATAAAATAATAAATAAATGGTTGACGAGCGCGTGAAAATATGATATACTAAAATGAAAAAGTGTGGAAAGGAGAGACTTTATGGTAATTTTAGGTATCGACCCCGGGCTTGCGATCGTCGGCTGGGGGCTGATCGAATCCCATCGCGGGAAGCTTCGGCCGCTTGCATACGGCGCGATTACCACCCCGGCGCATACGCCGATCGAGTCCCGCCTTTCAATTATAAGGCAGGATCTGACAGCCTTGATCGAAAAGTATAAGCCGGATGAGATGGCGGTGGAGGAGCGTTTCTTCACCAATAACATCACCACGGGCATCGCCGTTGCCGAGGCGAGAGGCATCATCCTTTGCACGGCGTACGATTGCGGCGTTCCCATTTCGGAGTATACGCCCATGCAGGTGAAGCAGGCTGTCGTTGGTTACGGAAAAGCGGAGAAGCATCAGGTGATCGCCATGGTTACCTCGCTTCTCTCGCTTCCGAAGCCCCCGAAGCCGGACGATACGGCGGATGCCATCGCCATCGCCATTTGCCACGCGCAGTGCAGCGGCTCGGTGATGGGGAAGTATTTTAATCAAAGATGAACGGAGAAACCTATGTGGATCAGTGATCAGTGGAAGGATTATACCATCGTAGATACCTCGGATGGGGAGAAGCTTGAATTTTGGGGTAAGTATAGCCTCGTGCGCCCCGATCCCCAGGTTATCTGGAAGAGCGAAAAGAAGGATCCGCTTTGGCGGCGTGCCGATGCGAGATATCAGAGAAGCCGCTCCGGCGGTGGCAGCTGGAATGAAAACCGTCTGCCCGAGAGCTGGACGATCGGATACCGTGATCTCACCTTTCAGATCAAGCCCATGGGCTTTAAGCATACCGGCCTTTTTCCGGAGCAGGCGGCAAACTGGGATTGGTTTCGCTCTCTCATTGAGAATGCGGGGCGCCCGATCCGCGTTTTGAATCTCTTTGCTTATACGGGCGGCGCAACAGTTGCCGCCGCGAAGGCGGGCGCATCCGTCTGTCACGTGGATGCCTCCAAGGGCATGGTTGCCGCCGCAAAGGAAAACGCGCGTCTTTCGGGGCTTTCGGACGCTCCCATTCGCTATATCGTGGATGACTGTAAGAAGTTCATTGAGCGCGAGATCCGTCGCGGCTCGTTCTACGACGGTATCATTATCGACCCGCCCTCCTACGGAAGAGGGCCGACGGGCGAGGTCTGGAAGATCGAGGAAAGCATTGACGATTTCGTGGCGCTCACCGCGCGTGTGCTCTCCGAAAAGCCGCTGTTCTATCTTTTGAATTCTTACACCACGGGGCTTTCCGCATCCACGATGAAATACATCGTCGGCTTGCGTATATCCGATAAATTCGGAGGAAAAATCGAGGCAGACGAGCTTGGCTTGCCTGTGAAAAATAGTGGGTACGCCCTTCCTTGCGGAAGCAGCGTCCGTGTTTGCTTTTAAAATTTCCAAAGGAACTTGATATGGAAGAAAAGAAAAAATGTGTCATTTTGGCCGAGCATTTGACCTACGTGTACGAGGATGAGAGCGGTGCGCAGGATGCGCCGCCCGCCGTGAGCGACGTTTCGTTTTCTGTGGAAGCGGGCGAATACATCGCGATCCTCGGGCATAACGGCTCGGGAAAATCCACGCTTGCAAAGCTTTGCAATATGATACTGACGCCGACCGAGGGGCGGCTCACCGTCCTTGGAAGAGAGGTAACGGCGGAGGACTTTACCGAAGAGGATATGTTCGATCTCCGTGCCGATATCGGCATGGTGTTCCAAAACCCCGATAACCAGCTGGTTGCCACCGTCGTGGAGGAGGACGTTGCGTTCGGCCCGGAAAACCTCGGCCTTGCGCGCGAGGAGATCCGCCGCCGAGTGAACGCGGCGCTTTCCGCCGTCGGTATGGAGGAGTACGCGCATCACGCGCCGCATAAGCTTTCGGGCGGTCAAAAGCAGAGAATCGCCATTGCGGGCATTCTTGCCATGAAGCCCTCCGTGATCCTTTTTGACGAGTCCACCTCTATGCTCGATCCGCTCGGCCGTGCCGAGGTCGTTTCGATCATGGAGCGCTTAAACCGTGAGGAGGGCATCACCGTGATCCACATCACGCATTATATGGACGAGGCGGCAAGAGCCTCTCGCGTGATCGTGATGAACGACGGTAAGATCGCCTTTGACGGTCGCCCCGCCGAGGTTTTCTCCAACGTGGAAAGACTGCATGCGCTCGGGCTTGAAGCACCGCAGGGCGTGGAGCTGATATACGAGCTGAAAAAGGAAGGCTTTTCCTGCGAGGGATATCCGCTGACCGAGGCGGAATGTATCGATGCGCTTGCTCTGATGCTTGGAGGTGATGCGCATGTATAAGCTTGAACTGAAAAACGTATCTTATTTATACAGCAAAAATACGCCCTTTGAAAAGCTTGCGCTTTCGGACGTCAGCGTCGGCTTTGAGGCGGGAAAGATCACGGGACTGATCGGGCACACGGGTTCCGGAAAATCCACTCTCGTGAACCTTCTGAACGGACTCTACCGTCCCACCGAGGGCACGGTGCTCCTTGACGGCAAGGATATTTGGGAAAAGCCGAAGGAGATCGCGAAGATCCGCACAGAGGTCGGTCTTGTGATGCAGTACCCCGAGTATCAGCTGTTTGACGAAACGGTCAAGGCCGACGTCGGCTTTGCGCCCCGCAATCTGGGGCTTAGCGAGGAAGAGATTGAAAAGCGCGTTGCCGAGGCGATTGCCTTCACGGGCATTCCCGAGGAGCTTCTCGATAAATCCCCCTTCGAGCTTTCGGGCGGTCAGAAGCGCCGTGTTGCCATTGCGGGCGTGATGGCAATGGGCTCCTCCGTTCTCGTGCTTGACGAGCCTGCCGCAGGGCTGGATCCGCGCGGCCGCCGCGAAATTTTGGACGGCATTCGTGCCTATGCGAAAAAGAACGGGCTCACCGTCATTCTGGTCAGCCATTCCATGGAGGATATGGCGTATTACTGTGATAACGTGATCGTTATGAACCGAGGCCGCGTGTATATGCAGGGAACGGTGGACGAGGTGTTCTCGGATGCCGATGCGCTGATGGATATCGGGCTGAACGTTCCGATGGTTGCCCGCATTGCCTCCGCTCTTCGCAAACAGGGCTTCCCCCTGGAGGGAACGCTTTATACCGTTGAGGGCGTGAAAAACGCCATCCTCCGATTGAGAAGGGAGGGCAAGGTATGATATCCGATATCACCCTCGGTCAGTTCTTTCCGGGCTTTTCGCTTCTTCATAAGCTCGATCCGAGAACCAAGCTGATCGGCGCGATCCTCTTTATCGTTGCGATCTTTATGGCGAAAACGCCGCTTGCGTTCCTGCTTCTGACCTTGTTCACCGTTGCCATGATCCTCGTGAGCCGCATCTCCCTTACGGTCATTTTGCGCGGCATCCGTCCCGTGGTATACATTCTGATCTTTACCTCGATTTTAAACGTCTTCATGACCAAGGGCGCAGGCGAGCCGCTCGTTTCCTTCTGGATTCTCGAGATCTATAAGGAGGGAATCATCCGCGCGATCTTTATGACGGTGCGCGTGATCCTTCTGATCGTCGGCTCGAGTATGCTCTTAACCTACACGACCTCCCCGATCTCCTTGACGGACGGTCTTGAAAGTCTTCTTTCGCCTCTTGCGAGGCTGCATATTCCTGTGCACGTCTTCTCCATGATGATGACGATCGCGCTCCGCTTTATTCCCACTCTGGTAGAGGAAACGGATAAGATTATGAACGCGCAGAAGTCGCGCGGTGCGGATTTTTCCTCGGGAAGCCTCGTGCGCCGTGCCAAGGCTCTGATCCCGATCCTCGTTCCGCTGTTCGTCAGCGCCTTCAAGCGTGCCGAGGAGCTTGCCGTGGCAATGGAGTGCCGTTGCTACCGTGTGGATAAAAAGCGCTCGAAGCTCGTAAAGCTCACCTTCCGCGCCAAGGATTTCATCAGCCTTGCCGTGTTTGCTCTGTTCCTTGCGGGGATCATCCTGATCTCTCGAACGTCCGCCGATCTTCTCGGTGGCGGTATTCTTGCGCGTGTCCTTTGCTACCGCATCTGACGGAGGGTAGGCACGAGCATGAAGTATTTTGCCAAAATCGAGTACGTGGGCACGGATTTTTCGGGCTTTCAGGTTCAACCCGATCGCAGAACGGTGCAGGGGGAGCTTTGCACCGCGCTTGCCGAGGCCTTCGGTGCGCCTTGCCGCGTAACCGGCTGCAGCCGAACCGATCGCGGCGTGCACGCCAAGGAGTTTTGCCTTACGATCGAAACGGACGGTGCTTCCATACCCCCTAAAAAGCTTCCCGTGGCGGTTGCGAGATATCTGCCGCCGGATCTTTCGCTTTATTACGCATCTGCCTGCAGAGAGGATTTTCACGCACGGCATGACGTAGTCTCCAAGGAATACGTATACAGAATATGGAACTCGCCCGTGATCGCGCCGTTCGAATATCATCGCGCGTGGATCATTTATCCGCATATCAGCGATGAGGCGATCGAGAGAATGCGTGCCGCGTGCCCCCATTTCGTGGGAAAAAAGGATTTTACCTCCTGTATGGCGCAGGGCTCGTCGATCACGGACGCCGTGCGCACCGTGCAAAGCCTCTCGGTGGAAAAAAACGGTCGCGAGATATTGGTTCGCATCCGCGCGGACGGATTTTTATATAATATGGTGCGTATTATCGTCGGAACGCTGGTTGAGGTCGCCTTCGGCCGCATGAATGCGGAGGAAATCCCCGGCATTATCGAGGCAAAAAGCCGCGCCCTCGCGGGAATGACCGCACCGCCCGACGGTCTGTATCTGAACCGTGTGGAATATGATAAAAATCCCGATCCTGCCAGCATGATACCAAAATAAAAAATCGCTCTGTGCGCAAGATGAGAAAAAGTCTTGCCACGGAGCGTTTTTTATGAACAATCAAAAACTGAAAAAGGGGATCGTCGTTTTTTGCGCCGTCCTCTTCGGTATCGCCTTGCTTTCGGCGTGTGCCCTCGCTTTGGCCTTTCTGTACGCGAATCGAACGGTAAATTATACCGAGGACGAGCTTCTCTTTTCAGCCGCCAAGGAGGGAAGCGCCATCCGTCTGTATGCGGGCGGCGATCCCTACGATAAAAAATATACGCCGATAGAAATCGAAGCCGTCTATCCGCGCGCAGAGGAAATGGAATGGACGGAATACGCCGATATCCCCGAAAGCGTGATAAAAGGCTTTCTTGCCATGGAGGATAGAGATTTCTTTTCGCATAAGGGCGTGAGCCTTCCACGCACGGCCAAGGCGGCGATCCATTATATTTTCGGCTCGCGCGGCGGCTCGTTCGGCGGCTCCACGGTCACCCAGCAGGTGGTAAAGAACGTCAGCGGCGACAGCGCGCGCACGGTAAAAAGAAAGCTCACCGAGCTCCTTCGCGCCTATCACTTGGAGCAGATGCATACCAAGGAGGAGATATTGGAGGTGTATCTGAATATCATTCCCATGGGAGAAAACATCTACGGTGTCGGTCTTGCGGCCGAGCGCTATTTCGGAAAGCCGCTTTCGGATCTTACCTATGATGAGATCGCCGTGCTCGTGGGGATCGCGAACGCCCCGGGACGATATAATCCGCACGAGCATCCCGAGGCGTGCATCGAAAAGCGAAACCGTGTGCTTTTTGCCATGCGCGAATGCGGCGTGATCGGTGAGGATGCGTATCGCGGCCTATGCGAAAAAGCGCTTTCGGTGATAGAGCCGATGGGGGATGCGGAAAGCGTGCGGTCGTGGTTTTGCGAGGCCGTCCTCTCCGAGATCAAGGAGGATCTTTGCGAGCAAAGAGGGATCAGCCCCTCTGCCGCGGAGGCTTTGCTTTTGAGAGGCGGACTTTCAGTTTACACCACGGTGGACCCTGAGGTGCAAAAAACGCTGGAGCGCGTTTTTTCGGATATGAAAAATCTGCCGAAGGAATGTAGCGCGGAGCTTGAGGCCGCCATGGTCGTCGTGGATGCGAAAAACGGATATTTGCGCGGTATTGTCGGCCGTGTCGGTGCAAAGAGCGGAAACCGCGTTTTAAACCATGCGCTCGTGCCGCACGTGCCGGGATCTGCGTTGAAGCCGCTCGCACTCTACGCGCCCTTGATCGACGAAGGGCGCATAAACCCCGCCACGGTGTTTGACGACGTGCCGATCTCTTTTTCGGAAAGTGGCGGCGTATACCGAGAATATCCGAAAAATTATCCCGCCGTCTATAGTGGGCTCACTACTGTCAGGGATGCTTTAAGGCTCTCCAAAAACACCGTCGCGATCCGTCTGTATGAAATGCTCGGTGCACAAAGGATCTATCACCTGCTTTCGGATCGGCTGGGGCTTGACACGCTTGTGCGCTCCGCATACGGAGAGGGCGGTGCGCGCGTCACCGATCTTGCCGCCGCGCCGCTGGCGCTCGGTCAGCTTTCCTACGGTGTGTCCCTTCGCAGGCTTTGCGAGGCGTACGCCGTTTTTCCGAGCGAGGGCGTATATCGCCAAGGGAAAAGCTATATCGCGGTGTATGACGGAGAGGGAAGGCCTCTGATCGAAAAGGAGGATAGCGAGCAGCGCGTATTTTCTGCGGAGGGTGCGCGCCTGATGAATATGCTTCTTTCCGAGGTCGTGGAAAGCGGAACGGCAAAGAGTATTGCGCTGAAGCACACCGTGGATACGGCGGGAAAAACCGGAACCTCGGGCGAGGATAAGGATCGCGTGTTCGTCGGCTACACGCCGTATTACGTTGCGGGTATATGGATGGGCTACGAATCGGGAGAGCGTTCCCTCGGTAAGCTCTCACCCACGCATCTTGCGATCTGGGATAAGGTGATGCGAGCTCTGCATGAAAAACGGTTGCGCGAGGAAACTGCAGAGAGCTTCTCCTCGCAGGGGCTCGTGCAGTGTCGCTACTGTAAGGATTCGGGATGCCTCTGCGGCGGCTTTTGCGAAATGGATCTCCGAGGCGACAGAGAGGAGTGCTTTTACTTCTTGAAAAAAAGCCGTCCCACAGGGGTCTGTCAAACGCATATTCCCGTGTATTACGATACGGAAAAGGAATGCCCCGCAACGGGAAAAACGCCCATAGAAAATCTGTCGATCGTTTCCATGCTTCGCATAGGAGAAAGAAAATTCCCGAAGCCGATCTACGTGAGCGACGAGAGGTTCGTCTATGCGCCGAAAAAGGGAGAGGGAGATCCCGCTCTTCCTATTTTTCCGATGCATAAGGAAAAGCGAAGGCGGTATGCGTAGTTTTTCCTTGACAAGGGGCTGTCGCATTTAGGCATACTCTTATCGCGAGAGAACCGCCAAGGCGGGCACTACGTGCTACATTCGCTGGGAGCGAATACTCTCGCGAGCAATCTG
>JAZQTA010000116.1:0-14474 GCA_045630385.1 Eubacteriales bacterium
TAAGCGAGCTTTACGAGCCGGGCTCCACCTTCAAGATCGTGACGGTTTCGGCGGCGCTGGACAGCGGCGCGGCCACGATGAACGACCGTTTTTCCTGCTCCGGCTCTCACACCGTGGGTGGGAGAACGATCCGATGCCACAAGACGACGGGACACGGAAGCGGCTTTACGCTCGCATACGGACTTCAAATGTCCTGCAATCCGACGATGATGCAGATCGCCGCAAGAACCGGCGCGGATACCTTTTACCAATATATCAACCGTTTCGGATATTTAAGAAAAACGGGAATCGATCTTCCGAGCGAGGCAAGCAGTATTTTTCACAAAAAGGAAGCGCTGAACACAACGGAGCTTGCGACCGCATCCTTCGGACAACGCTTTAAGGTGACACTCATTCAACAGCTCACGGCGGTCGCCGCCGTGGCAAACGGCGGAATCAGCGTCACGCCCTACGTTGTTGAAAGGATCATAGATGCGGACGGAAGCACCGTCAGCGCACACAAAAAAGCGGAGGGAGAGCGCATTATCAGCAAAGAAGTTGCCGATCAGGTCGCCAAGGTGCTGGCAGAGGGCGTGAGCGGTGACGGCGGCGCAAAAAACGCGAACGTGCCCGGCTATGAAATTTCGGCAAAAACGGGAACTTCTCAAAAATTCGATATTCTGGATGCAAACGGAAACTCCTATCTTCGCATCGGCTCGACCGTTGCCTTCTCTAAAATCGGCGACGGCGGCGTTGCCATGATCCTGATGGTGGATGAGCCGACCACCTCGGTCAAATACGGAAGCGTGGTTGCCGCGCCCTATATCGGCAATCTCTGCGCCGATATTCTCCCCTACCTCGGACAAAAGAGCATGCTTCCGCAAACCGAGGCAGAGGTTCCCTCTCTCGTCGGAAAAAGCGTTTCGGAGGCAAGGGATATACTCAAAAAAAGCGGCATCGGCTTTGAAATTTACGGAAACGGAAAAACGGTGCTTGCGCAAACACCCGAGGGCGGAAAAATTACGGTGGAGAAAACGAAGATCCTGCTTTTCACCGAGCAAAAAAGCACCTTCGTTACCGTGGAGGACTACCTTGGCACATCGCTTTCCGAGGCGAATAAAAAATTGGCAAGCGAGGGCTTTTATATCCGACTCGTGGGGATTGAGGGAAGCGCGACGGCCGAGGGTGCAACCGTTACCGCGCAGTCGATACCGCCGGGCACGGTTGTGAAGCGAGGCGAGGAGATCACCCTGCGTATCGTTTACTGCGACTTTAAGGATTAAGGAGATACGATGAAAATTACTGAAATCTTAACCGAAGTAAGCATCCCGAGAGAAATAGAGGATATCTCCGTTTCCTCGCTGACCGCAAGTGCAAGAGAGATCCGCGAGGGCTCGCTCTTTTTTCTGACCGAGGGGGTGCACTTTGAAAAGAAACGGATTCTTCCCTTCATCCTTGCAAAAAGGCCGAGCGCCGTCGTTACCTCCGACAAAAGCATTCTTGCGGATACGGATATACCGATCCTTTATACGGAAAACGCGCGTGCATGCTATGCCAAGGCGTATTTCCGCTTTTGCGGACTTGAGAAAAGCAAAATGAAATATATCGCCGTCACGGGAACGAACGGAAAAACCACGACGGCCACGATGCTTTACGAAATACTGCGCGCGGAGGGGATCAAAGCCGGATTTATCGGCACGGGAAGGATGCATATTGATAAAAAAATGCTCTCCGCTCCCTTTTATTCCATGACGACACCCGATCCCGAGATCCTTTATCCCGCACTAAAAGAAATGGAAGACGCGGGATGCGAGGCCGTGGTGATGGAGGCCTCCAGCCACGCGCTTGCGCTCCGAAAGCTTGCTCCGCTTTTCTTCGATATTGCGATTTTTACGAATCTTTCCGAGGAGCACATGGATTTTCACGGCAGCATGGAGGAATACTATCTTGCAAAAAGAAGTCTTTTCCAAAGCGCGGGGCACGCGATCCTGAACGCGGACGATCTTTACGCGCGCCGCCTCGCGCGCGAATGCCCCTGCCCTGTGACGCGCGTCGGCGCACTTTTCGAGGGTGAGGTGATGGCAAGGAGCATCCGCAGAAGAGAGGACGAGGGCTTTTCGTATATTTACAAAACCGACGGACCGACCTTTTCCGTGGAGCTGAAGCCACTCGGCGCATATCAGATCTACAACTCCATGCTGGCACTATGCGCCGCGATCCGACTCGGAATTGCACCCTGCCGCGCAAGGGCGGCGTTAGAATCCATCCCAAACGTGCCCGGACGGCTCGAATGCATCACTAAAGAGCCTATCACGGTATATCTTGATTACGCGCACACGCCCGAGGCGCTTCTTGCCGCTCTCAAAAGCGTGCGGGAGCAAAGGATCGGAAACGGACTCTTATGGATCGTTTTCGGCTGTGGCGGCGAGCGCGACCGAAGCAAGCGCCCGAAAATGGCACGGATCGCAGAAAGCCTTGCCGACCGCGTGATCCTCACGCTTGACAACTGCCGATCGGAATCCCCCATGCAGATACTGCGCGACACGGCGCGTGGCTTCAAGGGCCGCGATGCGACCCGCATCATCAGCAATCGGGAAAAGGCGATCCGCCATGCGGTGCGTGCCATGGCGGATTCGGACATATTGCTCATCGCGGGAAAGGGACACGAAAATTATACCGTGGATCGAAACGGATACCGCCCCTTCGATGAGAGAAAAATCGTTTTGGACGCACTAAAAGAAAGAAAAGGCGGGCATACTCTAATATATGAAAATCAAATTGACGAAGCCGCTCACCGCGAAGGAGATTGAAGCGCTGAGCGGTGCTTTGCGCGCGGCAGATATTTCTAAAGACGAAAGGATCGACGCGATCGCCACGCATTCGGGCGAGGTGGAAAAAAATACGCTCTTTCTTGCGTTTTGCGGAGAGAAAACCCACGGCGAGCGCTTTCACGGCGAGGTGACCAAGCGCGGCGGATATATCATGAGCGAAAAAAGCCTCTCGCGCGGATTCAAGGTCGCCTCCGTTTCGGATGCGCTCTTTACGCTCGCGAAAAATCACCTCGCCTCCTTAAAGCGTTTAAAAAGCACGGTGTGCATTACGGGAAGCGTCGGAAAAACGACGACGAAGGATATCCTTTCGCGCATCCTTTCTCCGCACGCCGCTCTGCACGCCACCGAGGGAAACCAAAACAGCGAGATCGGCCTTCCTCTTACGGTGCTCGCCGCCGCGGAGGATACGGAGATCCTTTTATTGGAGGCGGGGATGAATCACCGAGGCGAGCTCGCGCGCCTCTCCTATCTTGCACGCCCCGATCTTGCGTTCATCACGAATATCGGATACGCCCACGTTGGAAACCTCGGCAGCCGCGAGGCGATCGCGGAGGCGAAAAAGGAGATCCTGCTCGGCATGAAGGAGGGCGGCACGGTGCTGATCCCCGACGGCGAAGCGCTCCTTTCGGGGATAGAAAGAGCAAAACGAATTGCTCTGTTTTCGGGGGATGCGGATTACGCTCTTTTCAGAGAGAACGAGAGCATCCTATTTAAGGAAAGAGCGGGCGCACGGATTCTTTTTCCCACGGATATGAGAGATCCCGCCATGCTCTCGGCATGCGCCTTTGCCGCGGCCGCGGCTCTGCATCTCGGCATCAGCCCTTCCCTCATAGAAAACACCATATCAAAATTAAACAATAATATTTTTAGGCAGAAAGCATACAAGAAGAATAAAGCGGAAATTATTTTCGATGCCTACAACGCCTCTCCCGAATCGGTTCTGAATGCGATCCGCACCCTATGCGAGAAAAAAGACGGGCGAGCCTGCGCCCTCGTGCTTGGGGACATGAGAGAGCTCGGCGCATATACGGAGTCGCAAAACGAAAGGATCGCGGCGGCGATCGCAGAGCCAAGGAACGCGCCCGCGCTTCTCTTTCTCTTCGGGGAAAACGCAAGCTCCGTTGCGCGGCACGCGATCCAGGCGGGATATCCGAGAGAGCGGATCTTCGAAAATCCAAACGCCGAGCGCCCCGAGGATACCGCGAGAGAAATTTTAAACAACGCAAAAGACGGAATGCGCATCGTTATCAAGGGGGCACACGGCATGCGCATGGAGAGAATCCTCCACCTATTGACGAAAGAAAGGGACGGTGATAAAAATGCTTGACAAATATTTTCCGCTTTATATTGCGGCGTTCCTTATAGCCTTGCTCATGACCGCGCTTCTTGAAAGGCGGCTGATCCCGATCCTCTCCGGAAGAGCCAAGCAGCCGATCTACAAGGAAGGCCCATCGTGGCACGAAAAGAAAAGCGGCACGCCGACGATGGGCGGACTTGCTTTCATGATCGCTCTGCTCACGGCCGCGCTGCCCGCCTTTCTTGTTTTTTCCCTGGAGGGTAAGCGGGAGGAGCTTCTCTCCCTCGGCATCCTTCTTTTTTACACGCTTCTCAACGCCTGCATCGGAATTGCGGACGATCTCAAAAAGCTGAAAAGAAAACAAAACGAAGGGCTGACGCCGATGCAAAAGCTGTTTTTGCAGACGATCGCCGCGGTGCTGTTTTTGCTTTTGCGCTACAAGCTTTTGGCCGATACGAGCGAGATCCTTTTTTCCTTCGGCCTGCTAAAGCTCGGTTGGCTTTATTACCCGCTTTCGATCCTCATGCTTCTCGGCTGTGTGAACTGCGCCAATCTCACCGACGGTATTGACGGACTCGCCGCCTCCGTGGCCTTCGGCGCGGGGCTTTCGGTTTTCTATATTTCCTCCGCCTTCATCCCGCACGCGACCTATCTTGCGGCCTGCCTGATGGGGATCACCGTCGGATTTCTTTGCTTCAACCTTCACCCCGCGAAAATTTTTATGGGAGATACGGGCTCTTTGCTTCTCGGCGCACTCGTAGGCGGATCGAGCTTCTCCTTTCAAAATCCGCTTCTGATCTTCTCCTTCGGTATCGTTTATATCATTGAGGGCGTTTCCGTTGTACTTCAGGTTCTCTTTTATAAGGCAACGAAAAAGCGCATCTTCAAAATGGCACCTCTGCACCACCATCTTGAAAAAAGCGGCTGGAGCGAAAACAAGATCTGCTTATGCTCGATCTTTTTAACGCTGATCTGTTCCCTTGCCGCCTATATGCTGTATCTGCCATGATGAAAAGAACGAACTCCGTTTTATCAAGAAATGAAACCAAAGAGCCAAGGAAAACGCTTCGAAAAAGGCTTTGGAGCATCCATTTTCCAAACGCTTCTCCGTTTCATCCGAAGGATGCGCCCGCGCCCGACCTTTTTCTTTTTCTTTTGATACTGCTTCTTTCCCTCTTCGGCACGATGATGGTTTTCAGCGCGGGATACGCTTATGCGGATTTCAGATACGGCGACGGAGGATATTTCATAAAGCGGCAGACGGTTTTTCTTTTCGTCGGCCTCGTCGGAATGCTTTTCGTTTCCCGCGTTTCGGTTTCCTTCGTGGAGCGAATCACACCCATTCTGTATTTCGTCACTCTCGCGCTTCTGATCCTTGTTTTAGCGATCGGCCTCGTCGGCAACGGAGCGAAGCGCTGGATTTCGATCGGGCCGCTGACGATCCAGCCCTCCGAGATCGCCAAGGTGACCATGATACTGATGCTTGCGCGGTATTTCGCAATTTACGAGCCGCTGGCTCTTGAAAAGAAGAACAAAAAACACATCTTTTCCTACGGAACGCTTTTTCCCGCGCTTTTCATGCTTTCGATCATCATTCCCGTTATGCTCCAAAAGCATCTCTCCTGTATTATCATCCTCGGCCTCATCGGCATATCCTTGCTCGTGATGAGCGGCAGTGACACGCGGTATCTTCGCATCTTCATCCTGCTCGGCGTGATCTGCGTGACCTGCCTTGCGCTTTTTACCGACTACACAAAGGACAGAATCACCGTTTGGCTCGATCCCGAAGCCTATCAGCTGACGGGCGGCTGGCAAACACTGCAGGGGCTGATGGCGATCGGATCGGGCGGCATTCTCGGACTCGGCTACGGAAAAAGCCTTTTAAAATACTGCTACATATCCGAGCCTGCCAACGATATGATCTTCACCGTGCTTTGCGAGGAGCTCGGATTTATCGGCGCTCTCCTTGCGCTTATGCTGTTTGCTCTGCTCGTTTATCGCGGCTATGCCGTCGCGCTTCGGTGCTCGGACGGCTTCACAAGACTTTCCTGCCTCGGCATCGTGACGAAGCTCGCGGTGCAGGTGCTTCTGAACGTCGCCGTGGTGACGAATACCATTCCGAACACGGGCATATCGCTCCCCTTTTTCAGCTACGGCGGCTCCTCTCTCGTGATGCTGTTTTTGGAAATGGGCATACTTCTCTCCGCCTCGCGCTATGCATCCATTCAAAAATAAAAACGGAGGTGATCCCATGAAAATACTTTTTGCGGGCGGCGGAACCTTCGGCCACGTCGCCCCCGCGCTTTCGGTCGCCGAGGCTCTGCGGCGTCAATATCCGAATGCGCAGATCCTTTTTGCCGCAAGAGCGGGAGGCGCGGAAAACGAAAGCATTCGCACGCACGGATACCCGATCCGAGAGATCCCGATCGAAAGCATCGGCCGTAAAGGCTTAAATGGCAATGCACACGCGCTGCTTTTGCTTACGCGATCCTTTGCGGCGGCGCGAAAAATTTTAGAGGATACAGCGCCCGATCTCGTTTTCGGCACGGGCGGCTACGTTTGCTTTCCCATCCTGCGCACGGCACAACGCATGGGGATCGGGACGCTGATACACGAATCCAACGCCACGCCCGGGCGCGCCTGCAAAATGCTCGCAAAGAGATGCGACGCCGTTTTGCTCGGCATGCGTGACGCGCAGGCGCTTTTTCCGAGTGGCACGCGCTGTATCTATACCGGAAATCCCGTGCGAGCGGATTTTTTTAAATACACAAAGGAGCAGGCACGCCGCATCCTCGGCGTTGCACGCTCGGATAAAATGCTTCTCTCCTTCGGGGGCAGCGGCGGTGCGCAGGCGCTGAACGAAGCGGCGATGCGCCTCATGCAAAGCCTTTTGGAAAGCGGCGGAAATTTTCGGCACGTGCATGCCGCGGGACGAAAATATTTTGAAAAAATAAAAAGCGAGCATCCGTCCCTTACGAGCGGCAAAGGGCGCTTTCGCGTTTACCCTTATATTGACGATATGGCACTCTATATGCGCGCCGCCGATCTTTGCATCTGCCGCAGCGGCGCGATGACCGTTTCGGAGCTTGCGGCGGCAAGGCTTCCCGCAATTTTGATTCCTTCTCCCAACGTCAAGGACGATCATCAATACAAAAACGCAAGAAGCCTATCGGATGCGGGCGGCGCGCTGATCCTCTCCGAAAAAGATCCCGACAGAATCGAAAACGCCGCTCGCGCACTTCTCTCGGACGAAGGAAAAAGAGCCGCCATGCAAAGGGCGCTTTCGGACTACGGAGGACAGGATGCGGCGCAAAGCATCGTAAAGCATATCGTTTCTTTTCTGCCCGACAATAAGTGACCTTTTTTAGTTACTGTGTTAACAAAAAAATATTTTTTTAAAATCTATTGCATTGACTTCTATAATATGATAATATTAATATATAAAAATATATAAAATTATCTGATTTTGAGTATATAGATATTTTAACGGAGGAAGTACAATGGAATTCGATTTTGAAAAAGTATATGACAGTGGCGTTAATATCAAGGTTATCGGTGTCGGCGGCGGCGGAAACAATGCCGTGAACCGCATGATCTCTACCAATATCCGCGGCGTTGAATTCATCGCCGTTAATACGGACAACCAGGCGCTGAACACCTCCTGTGCCGCAAAGAAGCTCGTGATCGGTGAGAAGATCACGCGCGGCAAGGGCGCAGGCTCGAACCCCGACGTGGGCAAGCGCAGTGCTGAGGAATCCATCGAGGCCGTGAAGGAGGTTCTCTCCGGCGCAGACATGGTTTTCATCACCACCGGTATGGGCGGCGGCACCGGCACGGGCGCGGCTCCCGTTATCGCCAAGGCTGCAAAGGAGCTTGACATTCTGACCGTCGGCATCGTTACCAAGCCCTTCGCCTTCGAGGGACAGAGAAGAATGAAGCAGGCAGAGCTCGGTATCGAGGAGCTTTCCAAGTATGTGGATTCCCTGATCGTGATCCCCAACGAAAGACTGAAGCAGGTGGAGGATACGCACATCACGCTTGCAAACGCTTTTGAGATCGCAGACGACGTGCTTCGCCGCGGCGTGCAGTCGGTTTCCGACCTTGTCAACTGCCCCGGCTTCGTTAACCTCGACTTCGCTGACGTAACCGCGATCATGAAGAACGCAGGCTTTGCGCACATGGGCGTTGGTACTGCAAAGGGTGCGGATAAGGCACAGCTCGCCGCTATGGCCGCTATCAAATCTCCCCTTCTCGAAACCTCAATCGCAGGCGCAAGAGGCGTGCTTGTGAACATCACCACCTCTCTGGATATCCAGCTCGAGGAGGTAGATATGGCTTCGCAGATGATCCACGAGGAGGCACATCCCGATGCCAACATCATCTGGGGTACGACCTTCGATCCCGATATGATGGACGAAATGCGCGTGACCATTATCGCGACCGGCTTTGACAGCGTGAAGGATCCTCAGCCCTCCGCGCCTGCCGCTCCCGCATACGCACCCGCCGCTCCCGTTGCAGAAGCAGCACCTGCCGCTCTCGTTGCGGAGGAGCCCGTTTATACCGCTCCCTCCACGCCTGTATACGCACCTGCCGCGCCCGTTACAGCGCCGACCGTACAGGAAGCACCCGTGCAGAATGCAGAGCCGGAATTCATCCCTGCACAGCCCATCGCGCAGACGAGCATTCCCCAGCCCGCTCCCGCAAAGAACGCATATCAGGAATATGATAATCTCTTCACCTGCATCAAAAAGGCGAAGAAGAACATCTGATCCAAAAGCTGAAATTACATAAAAAAGCACAGCGAAGGCCGCTACCCAAAAGGTCGCTTTCGCTGTGCTTTTTTGATCTGTAAGCCATCGTTTTTCAAGAATGAACATCTTCTCACAAAAACCGTTCTCTATACAATCTACAAAAATCCGTTGTGGAGTTTTTTGTGGAAAAACCCGGTTCTACACAATTCCGTTGTCCTTGTTTTTTCGTGCTTTTCGGTAAAACGCGTGCTAAATCACACGTTTTTGATGCAAAAGTACGGAATCGTGTAGATTTTAGAAAAAAGTTTTCCACAGAAAGGAAAAAGTGAGATGCGTTTTCCACACCTTTCCACAACGTTTTTTCGGTTTTACGGAATTGTGTAAGAATCAAAAAAACGATGGAGATCGGCGCTTTTCACCGATCCCCATCGCAATTTATTATTTTGATTTTTCGAATGGCTCTTAAGCCTTGCAGAGTGCGCGAAGCTCGTCCACGAGATCGCAGATCTCCCACTTCACGCCAAGCTCTTCCCTACCCATGTGGCCGTATGCGGAGAGCTGCTTATAGATCGGCTTCTTCAAATCGAATTTATTGATGATCGCCGCGGGACGAAGATCCACCAGGGAGAGAACCGCCTCGGAAAGCTTTTCGTCCGAAACGAGTCCCGTACCAAAGGTATCCACCATGACGGACACAGGCTTTGCCACGCCGATGGCATAAGCGATCTGCACCTCGCACTTTCTTGCAAGACCGGATTTTACGATATTCTTCGCAACGTATCTTGCGGCGTAGGACGCGGATCTATCCACCTTCGTGGGATCCTTGCCGGAGAACGCGCCGCCGCCGTGACGGGAGTAACCGCCGTAGGTGTCTACGATGATCTTACGTCCCGTAAGTCCCGTATCACCCGCAGGACCGCCGATCACGAAGCGCCCCGTGGGATTCACGTAGATCTTCGTTTCCCCATTCAGAAGATTCGAGGGGATGATAGGAAGAATGACCTGATCGATGATATCCTTACGGATAGTATCGCTATCTACCTCCGCGCTGTGCTGAGAGGATACGACGATGGTATCCACACGCACGGGCTGACCGTTTTCATATTCCACGGTAACCTGCGTTTTACCGTCGGGACGAAGATAGGAAAGCTTGCCGCTCTTTCTCACCTCGGTGAGGCGCTTGGCAAGACGGTGCGCAAGAGAGATGGGCAGGGGCATAAGCTCAGGCGTTTCATCGCAGGCGTAGCCAAACATAAGGCCCTGGTCACCCGCGCCGGTATCGAGCGCATCCGCCATTTCACCACTCTTCGCCTCGGCACACTTATCTACACCGAGCGCGATATCGGGGCTCTGCGCATGCAGAGAGCTGAGAACGGCGCAGGTGTTGGCATCAAAGCCGTACTTTGCGCGATCGTATCCGATCTCCTCTACGGTCTTTCTTACGATGCTCTGGATATCTACGTTGGCCTTGGTGGTCACCTCACCCATAACGGTGACGATACCCGTGGTGGCAAAGGTCTCGCAGGCAACGCGGCTATCGGGATCCTGCGCAAGCATTGCGTCCAGGATCGAATCGGAAATCTTGTCACAGATTTTGTCGGGATGCCCCTCGGTTACGGATTCCGAGGTAAAAAGAATCTTACTCATTTCTTCTCCTTCTCGCTTATCTCTTCCCCACCCTTGCGGACGGCACTTCTCATAAAAACAAAATACGCCTTGACGGCACACAAACCCCAAGGCATAGAAGATCTCATCTGCAGGATTTGGCACCTTACTTTCCGAAAGTAGGTTGTCGGGCTTCACAGGGCCAGTCCCTCCGCCGCTCTTGATAAGCATATTAAATTTTACGCTAATCATTATAGCATATCGAGAAGAAAAAATCAAGTGTCTTCGCAAATTTTTTTGCTTTTTCGTCTTTTTTTACGCGTTTTTAAAACATTTCAAAAAAGCATAGCGATCGAAACAAAAACACCTTTTTCGGAAATTTTCAATATATGAATTACTGCGGATGTGTGATATAATATTATTAACCGAATATGCATTTTTGCATTTTACCAAAAAAAGAATATATTATTTTCCGAAAGGATAAAGGATTATGTGGACCGAAGAAAAGCTCAATGCACTGCAAACCGCGCCCTCGGATGCATTGATTGCAGATATGAAAAAAATTGACGGTGATATTATTGTACTCGGTGCGGGCGGAAAAATGGGACCGACACTCTGCGTACTCGCAAAAAACGCGGCAAAGAAGGCAGGCATCGAAAAACGCGTGATCGCGGTTTCTCGCTTCTCCGATCCGATCGCGCTTCAATATCTTCATGAAAACGGCGTGGAAACCGTCAGCGCGGATCTTTTGGATACCGATGCGCTTGCGGCTCTGCCGAACGTTAAAAACGTAATCTTCATGGCCGGAAGAAAATTCGGCACGGACGGTAGCGAGCATCTTACCTGGGCTATGAACGCTTCCCTCCCCGCCTTTGTGGCAAAAAAATATAAAGATGCAAGGATCGTTTCCTTTTCCTCCGGCAATGTGTATCCCATTGTTCCGCTCTCGCACGGACCTTGCACGGAGGATGACAAGGCCGCTCCGATCGGAGAATACGCCATGAGCGTGCTGGCGAGAGAACGAGCCTTTGAATATGCATCCAAGGCATACGGCACCAAGGTATTCAATTTCCGCCTCTGCTTTTCCGTGGATCTGCGCTACGGCGTTCTTTACGACTGTGCAGAAAAGATCATGAGCGGCACCCCCATTTCGCTTGCCAATCCCGTACTGAACTGCATCTGGCAGGGCACGGCGATCGAAAATGCTATCCGTGCGCTTTTGCTTGCAGAAAGCCCGATGCGGACGATGAACATCGTAGGACCTGAAACGCTTTCGGTACGCTCCGTTTGCGAAAAGCTCGGAAAACATCTTGGAAAGACTCCGATCTACGCTTGCGAGGAAGGTGACTCCGCTTATATTTTCGGCGGCGGAAAAATGTGCGAGACCTTCGGCTATCCCGCCGTGGATGCCGAAACACTGATCGAGTGGCAAGCGCAGTATATCCTCGACGGTGCAAGAACCTTAAACAAGCCGACGCATTTTGAGGAAAGAAAGGGCAACTACTGATATGACGAGAAACGAAATTGCTTTAAAAATATTGCACGAGGGTACGGTGATCCCCGCAACCCCGCTGGCGCTTGATAAGGATCGCCGCTTCGATGTAAAGCATCAAAAGGCGCTGGTGCGCTATTATCTTGCCGCAGGCGTTGGCGGGCTTGCCGTCGGCGTGCATACCACGCAGTTTGAGATCCGCGATCCGAAATACGATCTTTTTGAAACCGTGCTTTCTACCGAGATCGAAGAGGTGCGCGCATACGAAGCAAAAACGAAAAAGACGGTCGTGATGGTGGCGGGCGCTTGCGGACCGACCGAGCAAGCCGTTTCCGAAGCGAAACTTGCAAAGAAGCTCGGCTACGATGCGGTGCTTCTCTCCCCCGGCGGACTCAGGGACAAGAGCGAGGACTACATGATCGAGCGCACAAAGGCCGTGGCAGAGATCATGCCCGTGATCGGCTTTTATCTGCAACCCTCCGTGGGCGGCAGACAATTTTCCTACACGTACTGGGAAAGACTTTGCGAGATCCCGAACGTAGTGGCGATCAAGGCCGCTCCCTTTAACCGCTATTTAACGCTCGACGTCGTGCGTGCCGCGGCGCTTTCGACGCGCAGTGACGAGATCACGCTTTATACCGGTAACGATGACAACATCGTGATCGATCTTATTTCGGAATATCGCTTTGAGGTCAATGGAAAAATCTATAAAAAACGGTTCGAGGGCGGACTGCTCGGGCATTGGTCGGTCTGGACGAAAACCGCCGTTTCGCTTTTCGAAAGATGCAAGGCACTGTTCGGCAGTGATACGCTTCCCGCCGATATTCTCAAACTGGCAAACGAGGTGACCGACACCAACGCCGCCTTTTTTGATACGGCAAACGGCTTCAAGGGATGCATTGCGGGACTGCACGAGGTCCTGCGACGCCAAGGACTTCTCACCGGCACGTGGTGCTTAAATCCCGAGGAAGCCATGTCCAAAGGACAGAAAGAAGAGATCGACCGCATATACAGACTCTACCCCCACCTCTCGGATGATGCCTTTATTAAGGAGCATCTTGACCAGTGGCTGAAGGACGAATAATTAAGGGGCTGTCTCATTAAGAATTCAACAAAATCAAGGCGAAATGTAAAAAGATAAAGCAAGAATTATATGCAAAGCGAATTCTTAATGAGAACAGCACCGTGGGGCGAACGGATTTGGTGCAGAAATTTTCGGCTGACGAGCGAGAGGCGTAGACACCTACGCCGAGCGAGGAAACGGAAATAGAATAAAAAACTTTGATTGAATGGAGAAAACCGAAGGTTTTCAACCTTGATACTTCTAAAATTGCATAAAGCAACGGCAGAGGCGCTGTTTTTTACAATGCTTCTGCCGTTTTTTATTCGGTTATAATCAAGCGAAGCGTATCTGCAAGCTTGCTTGTAAGTACGCGAGCACAGATTGCTCGCGAGAGTATTCGCTCCCAGCGAATGTAGCACGTAGTGCCCGCCTTGGCGGTTTTCTCGCGATAAGAGTATGCCTAAATGCGACAGCCCCTACCGTTTTATTCAAGACCGCTTACCGGATAATACATATCCGTGCCTGCCCAGCGGAATTTTCCCGCAAAAAGCGTACGTAGAATAAAGTCGTTCCCGTCTTTCGGATATTTAAAGATGCGAAGCCCCTCGGCAAGCGCAAAATTGCTTGCAAGACCGCGGAAGCGCGCCGTATACTCCTTTTCGCGCCACAGGCGCTCTGCCCCCGTATGCTCCACGCTGAAGGCATACATGGAGTCCTTCATCTGCTGCTCGGCCTCGGTGACGTCGATATAAATATCGGGAAGGAAATAACAGGAGGATTGTAGCATCCCCGTTTCGTAGGTATATATCTCGTTGGGGCAAACACCGTCCACCGCGGCGGCAAAAATCGCCTCTCTCACGGTCTTTGCGCATTCTGCATGCTCGATGTGATTATCCTTGGGATCCATGATAAAAACAATATCGGGCATGAAGGAGCGGATCACTTCCTCACAGGCGCGAATGCTTTCATCGGTGGCCTTATAATATTTTGGGCCATTGTAATCAAGAATGAGCTTCTTTGCGCCCAAAGCCTCCGCGCCGCGAACGGACTGCGCGTCTGCGGTCGCGTTTCTTCCCTTATAATGCTGATAGGGCTTCGGCGTTAAGCAAAGCACCTCATGCCCCATTTTCGAAAGGAGCGCGACGATGCCGCCCATACCGTATTCAATATCGTCAATATGTATTCCGGTTGCTAAAATTTTCATAGTAATATTTCCTCCGTCATTCAAGCATACCACTTTATTGTATATTATATATGCTTGATTGTCAAGCAACGCTTTGTTGTTACGGCAACTGCGGAATGCACCTTGACGGACAATCGAGTAGGTGAAATTTAATCCACCTCTCACACCACCGTACGTGCCGTTCGGCATACGGCGGTTCAATTCAAAATTAAATACGTGCTACCTTTAGGTAGTAATCGGAAAGACTGACTAAGCCTCGCTTGGTCAGTTTTT